>JBLIDK010000040.1:0-19939 GCA_047632595.1 Sphingobacteriales bacterium | reverse complement strand
AACTTTACACGAATTATAAGATTTTGACAAACCAAATAACCGTCAATTTCTTTTAGGTGCTGTTAGCAGTTTGGTGAGTGCCTCCAGTGTCCAAAATTAAATTTTTTAAAGCCCACATTACTATTAAATCACCATGTGCAATTAATCTAACTACAAACTCAATTATTGAATGTAAAGTGTTTTTGATAGTAGATAAATAATATTTTCTATTTTAACTTTTTTGCTTCCCTAAGAGCTAAAGCAAAACCGAGGCCAAAAAGGAGAGTTATTAACGCTGCGAAATATGGTATTAAATCGATCATTATTTTTTGTTGTTAATTAGTTTTAGATAAATTCCAAATGCTAATATTGAAGGAACCCATAGTCCAATAAAAGTTGCGGCTTCTTTTTCTCCTTGAAAATAGAGTGTTTCAGAAAATAGCAACGATAATAAAGCAGAAGCAAATAACAGTTTGTCTGCGATTGTGAATTTTTTAAACATGTTTTTTTTATTTAATTTATTATAAAAGTATTATTTTTTTTTCTTAGCTAAGGTCTTTTAAATTACTTATTTAGTTTTAACTAGTCGTTTTTATTCTAGAATTCAAGTTGGCATCTAAGCACTGTTCGTTAAGGGGCCGTAAAAAACGATAAAATTTCGAATTTTCACTTAGCCAAAACCTTTTATTTTGTTTTATCTTTTCAATTTAAACACCAAATTAAAGTATTGGTGGACTTTGTAAGTGGCTCAGCATTTCCAATATATCACTGAACGCCCTATTTGCTATATACAGTGTTGTAAATAGTTTTAACACTTGATTTACTTTAATTCTATTTTATATATAAGCAGCTGAAATTTTTCTTCATTTTTGTTTCCAATTAAGAAAGTTATTTCTTCAATAGCGTCATCTGAAAAATTTGGTTTGTCAAGCTTTCTTCCCCGGAATGATGGGGTCATACTTTTTAACGGCACCTGTATTTCTTGCCAATCACCATTTGTTGTGAAGGTTGTGATATAGGAATAGTAATCCGATGAATTGGTTTTTATTCTAAACTGATACTTCTTGGTGTCACCCTTTATTTTAAGAACGATTTTAGTGAATTCCTTTATGGATTTTCTATCGAATTTATACCTTACGGAAGAGAATCCCCCATTGTTATCTAATGATATAGACCCTTTGAAAACACCATAACCTTCAGGGCTTAGTTCAAAGGAGCCTGATGATTTCCCTCCCATGACAACATCATCAACAATAACCCAGTCTTTTAGATTTGACTTTTGATTAAAGTCGAAGATTATATTTGAAGCCACAGAGGCGAACATTAGTATCATAAAAATCAAGTTCTTCATGAGCTTTCTTTTTTATTATTTACAACGATTACGCTAAAAAGCGTTTCTTGCTTCAGCAAGATATGATTTTTTACCGATTGTTATAACCATTCCTTCCTTTTCTACACACAGTTCTGAGCTTGCCGAATTACACACACATATAGATAATGCTATTTAAACCAACTATTTACAGTATATTCACCACCAAATTAACCAAGGCTAGTTCAACTTTGGCTCTCTTTATTTGAGTCGACTTTAGACAAATCCATAAAACTTATACTCAATGAAGAAAAAGACACTCGTGTTATTTTCACTATTTGCTACTATTTCTGTCTCCGCACAGGAAGTCGTATCTACCCAAGGAGATTCATACTCCAACACAAGCGGAAGCATAGACTTTACGATAGGCGAAGTATTGATTAACACAGGAAACGATGGAACCCTTACGCAAGGTTTTCATCAAACTAACTGGAAATTTTTAGGCGTGGAGGATCATGCTCCGAGCTATGAAGCCCTAATTTTCCCTAACCCAACAGAAGACATATTGAACATTAGAACAAGCACGTTCGAGAATGTTACCTATACGCTTTATGATGCACAGGGAAAATTGGTAATGCAGGACATTCTTTCTGCAGAGCAAACGCCAATTCAGGTAAGTCAATTGGCTCCAGGAAGTTATTCATTGACCTTAAATAATGAATCTCAAAATCTCAAAACATTTAAACTAATTAAAATTCAATGAGACCGTATTTTGTAAAAAACACGTAGTCGAATTAAACCCGATTGAAGCAAAGCGTAACATCGGGGCACATTAATAAAAACAAACATGAAGAAATTAATACTCTCACTAGTTGCCATAGCAACAATTTCACTAAGCTCATTTGGGCAATCTCCAGAAGGCTTTAAATACCAAGCAGTGGTAAGAGATGCTGGCAATATAATTTTGAACAACCAAGAAGTAGGAATGCAATTAACAATCTTACAAGACGCACTTCCGGGAACAGCCGTTTACACCGAAACATTTGCACCAACAACCAATGCTTTTGGATTGGTAAACTTGGAAATAGGTAAAGGATCAGTGGTAAGTGGAGATTTCACAACCATTGACTGGTCTGTTGGACCTTATTTTATAGAAACAGCTGTTGATATAACAGGTGGAACAAGTTATGCAGTAATGGGAACAAGTCAATTAATGAGTGTGCCTTATGCTTTACACGCTAAAACAGCCGAAAGCATTACAGGTACGGTAACGTATACAGAAACCGACCCAATTTTTGGTGCTTCTATTGCCAATGGTATTACTGCCTTAGATACTGCTAACTGGAACAACCATACTGTAAACACTGATACACAATTAGACTCTACAGACATTGCCAACCTAGGTTATAATGCAGGCGGTATTACCACAGAAGTAGATGGCTCCGTAACCAACGAAATACAAACTATTAGCCGAACAGGAACAACAGTTACATTAAGCAATGATGGAGGCACTTTTCAAGATAGTGTAGGTGTTTACACAGCAGGAACTGGAATAGATATTACCAATAATGTAATTAGTACATCTGATATATGTGGTTTATCCATTGGCGATACTTACCAAGGTGGTATCATTTTTTATATAGATGCCTCAGGCTGCCATGGTTTAATTGCCGCACCAACTGATCAAAGCACAGGAATTCAGTGGTGGAATGGAAGTTATTCGACTACCACTGCTACTTATGATGGGGTTAAAGCAGGTCAGAGCAACACTAAACTAATAATTGACTCACAAGGGGATGGCACATATGCAGCGTCGATATGTAATGACCTGATAGTGTATTCCAATGATGGATTATTTGCTGACTGGTATTTACCTTCCAAATACGAGTTGAATCTATTGTACCAACAAAAAACTGTGGTTGGCGGTTTTAGTGGTTTAGACTATTGGAGTTCGACGGAGTACGGTAGCAACGATGCGTGGTTTACGGATTTCTCCAATGGTATCCCGTACTCGTACTACTCCAATAAGAACTCCAACCTCTATGTTCGTTCGGTCAGGGCTTTTTAACAACTTAGCGGAGCGTTATCACGAACTCCTAAAAAAAACTAAATAAGTGAGTAATTTATCCATTTAACTATTTTAATTGTTAAGGGTAATTTGCCGCGTAGCGGTCGAATTTTGGAAAATAGGTTTTATACCTTGCAAAACCCCTCTGAGTAGGAGGGGTATTTTTGTGCTTTATTTTTGGGGAGTGGGTAATTGGTTGTAACAACCGCATAAACGCCATGGCGTTTATGCGCATTGCATAAGCACCTCAATTCTAATAAATTTAAGTGAAATTAGAGTGTTTGCTAATTTTGTGCCGCACTAACAACTTAATATCACAAGCGATTATTTGCTATGGCCTTGTTGGCGCATGGTTGGTTGTAGAATTGTAGCTTTGAGCCCATGTAAATTTTTAAATCACAATACTAATGACCCACGACAAAAATCAATTAGTGGCAGCCCTTTTACTGCCCTTGATATTTCTAGCTGCCTGCAGCAACTCACCTTCAACCAGCTCTAAGGTCATAAATGAAAATCCAGAAGTAATGAAAGCCGATTCTATAATAAACGAGTCGATTTTAAAAGGGGCATACACAACCCTCGCATCCGCGGAAGCGCAATTTGTTTTTAGAAAATACAGCATAGGCTACAAGCAAACCAATGGTGAATTTGTTTACACGCGCGTGTTTAAAAACAAAGCCGAAGAAACCATTTTAGACAGCTTAACAAACAGCAATTTTAGTAGAACTATTAACGGAGCTGCTGTAAACCTAAGCGAGAAGGAAAAAAACAGTTATGGCAACAGCGTGAATTCAGTTATTTATTTTGCCTTTTTACCCTACCGCTTAAATGACGAAGCGGTTACCAAATTGTACTTGGGAGAAGAGACCATAAAGGATAAAACTTACCACAAAATTAAGGTGGATTTTAGTGAAGAAGGTGGCGGAGATGATTTTGATGATGAGTTTTTATATTGGTTTTCAAAAGACAGTCTGAAACTAGACTATTTCGCTTACACCTACGCAAATTCTGATACCGGAATTCGTTTTAGAGAGGCTTATAATCGCCGTGCTGTTTCAGGAATTGACATACAAGATTACAATAATTACAAAGCGGATATTACTATTGATTTTTTAACAATTGGAACCTTATTTGAAAAAGGCGAACTGGAATTGTTGAGTAAAATTGAGCTGGAGGATGTGGTAATTAATCCTACCAGAAAATAACACAGCCTATGCAAATGCAACTCTAAAAGTTGTACCCTTCCCTACTTCCGATTTCAAAATAAAAATTTCCCCTTCGTGGTACTCTTCAATAATACGCTTACTTAAACTTAAGCCCAAACCCCAACCTCGTTTTCTAGTGGTAAAACCTGGTTCAAATACATTTTTTATGTCGGCCTTTGGAATGCCTTTTCCATTATCTTGAACATCCACAATTACTTTAGAGTCCTTTTCACTTATTGTAACATTAATTTCTCCTTGTCCGCCCATGGCGTTAATTGCATTTTTTAACAGGTTTTCTATTACCCACTCGTACAAGGGCTTACTCATCATCACCTCTACTCTTTTTTTAGGAAAATTCATATTGAAAATCACCTTTTTGGAACTTCGGGACTTTAAATATTCTACTTGATTTTGAGTAACGGTTATAATGTCTTCAATTTTAAGATCTGGGTTGCCTCCAATTTTTGAGAAACGATCGGTAATGGTTTCCAAGCGACTCAAATCTTCTTGCATGTGTGCGATGTATTCGAGCTCTTTGCCCTCTAAGCCCTCTTTTAAATTATCTGTCCAAGCAAGTAGTGATGAAATAGGTGTGCCTAACTGGTGAGCAGTTTCTTTGGCCATTCCAACCCAAACTCGGTCTTGCTCCGACTTGCGAGACATGCTAAAAATCCAATAAGCTAAAGCGATAAACAAGCCAATAACTGCAATTAAGAAAAACGGGAATATTTGAAGCTGGTTTTGTAATGGGGAATCCTGATAAACAATGTAGCGCTTTTCAAATTCACCTAAATCTACAACAATAGGCTCATTTGCTGCCCGCATAGAAGCAATCATTTCTAACTGGTAAGCTTTATCCTCCATTTGCACACTATCTAGATTCCCATAAGTTAGAACGGTGTCAAATTGATCATTTGTAATAATTACCGGCACAGAAACCGTATTGGAAACTACTTCACCAATAAATGACCGCAACATCTCATCTAAAAAGAAACGAAGCGCATCAAAAATTCGAGAATCTTTATAATAGAGGTACTGCACCTCATCAATAAAAGGGATATAAAGCTCAAGTGGCTTGTGCTGCAAAGCCATTTCTGTGAGTTGGTTTTTAATTAATCCGGGTTCACCTGCAGTAGCAGAGTCTAAATTTCGACTATCAATAATTCTTCCATTAGCATCGGTAAGAATAACGGGAATGGTGGTGTTGCTTTCAATTACACTTAAAACAAGGGTAATGTCTTCTTCAATACTTTGACGATAAAGCTGGGCATAGGCTTCGCTCCAAAGTTCCATACGCTTGCCTTCTTCATTTCTTAAATCAGAAAAAAGAGAATTTGTATAGGCAACCATGTTTGCCCGCTCTTGAATAGCTTTAGCCCACAAGGCAACTTTTTTGCGCTCTTCCTTCTCAATTTTTTGAAGCAAAACATTGGTAAACACTAAAACACCAATGCCAATGGATAAACCAAAGAGCATTAATGCAATCTTCAAGCGCTTTTTGTTGTTATATTGAGACATATTTAGGTTAAACCCCTAAGTTTTGATAAAATTATACGAATTATTGGACTTACGAAGGAAGATAAGTTCATTATATTTGTCGATATTGAAAATTATAATGTTAAAAAGACTCTCTACATCCCTGTGCCTGCTGTTTATTGTGTGCTCTTTAAGCGCTCAAATTCTCGAACCCGTTAAGTGGCAATTTAAGGCAAATCGCACATCTTTAACTGATGCTGAGCTAATAATAACTGCCAAAATTGAAAAAGGATGGCATATTTATAGCAATGACACGACTGTAATAGGACCTGTGCCAACTACATTTTACTTTAAAAACACACCAAAGTACACTCTAAATGCTGGCATTATCCAAAAATCTAAAATTTATAAGCACTATGATGAATTTTTTCTTGCTGATGTAGAATGGTTTGAAGACGAAGCAATTTTTGTACAGAAAATTAAACTGAAATCGAAAGACAAAGTAAATGTAAAAAGTGAACTGGAGTATATGGTATGCGATAGTACTCAGTGCTTGCCACCAGAATTTATAGAATTTCAAATAAAGGTACCTGCATATGAAGGAGAAGAGGCTGCTGTTAAAGTAGAGGAAAACGAACCTGAAACACCCAAAGAAGAAGATTCTGAAAAGTCGAAAACACCATGGGGAATATTTATTGCAGGATTTTTTGGCGGACTTTTAGCACTTTTAACTCCTTGCGTATTTCCAATGATTCCACTAACTGTTAGTTATTTCACTAAAAGTAAAGACAAGAGCCGTGGAATTATCAATGCTTTAATTTATGGTGTTTCAATTATCTTAATTTATGTAGCGCTTGGTCTAGGAGTGACATTTGCCTTTGGATCCGACGCATTAAACGCATTAGCAAGTAATGGAATTTTCAACCTAAGTTTCTTTTTGATTCTTGTTTTTTTCGCAATTTCCTTTTTTGGAGCGTTTGAAATTGTGCTTCCATCTAAATGGGTGAATAGTGCAGATGAGAAAGCGGATAAAGGCGGATTACTAGGAATTTTCTTTATGGCATTTACCCTTGCCTTAGTTTCATTTTCTTGTACAGGCCCTATTATTGGAACATTACTAGTTGAAGCGGCTGTGAGTGGTTCTGCTATTGGACCAGCAATTGGAATGGCAGGATTTTCTTTAGCATTGGCCATTCCATTTACCTTATTTGCAATCTTCCCGAAATGGATGACAGGACTGCCAAAATCTGGTGGTTGGTTAAATTCTGTTAAAGTGGTTTTAGGGTTTTTAGAACTTGCTTTGGCAATGAAATTCTTATCGAATGTTGACTTGGCTTACCATTGGGGGGTTTTCGACAGAGAAGTGTTTTTAGTGTTATGGATAGTTATTTTTGCTATGTTGGGCTTTTATTTACTTGGTAAACTTCGGTTTTCACATGATTCGCCACTACAGTATATCTCTATACCAAGGCTATTTATGTCAATTGCCGCTTTGGCTTTCGCGATATACATGGTTCCAGGATTATGGGGCGCACCTTTAAAAGCAATTAGTGCATTTTTGCCACCATCAGGAACGCAAGATTTTGATTTATATACCCCTTCTTTGAGTGGGGGTTTCTCATCTAGTAATAGTGAAGACCATGGAGCTAAAAAATATGGGGACCGCTTTCACGCACCACTTGGGCTAAATTCTTTTTTCGATTACGAGGAAGGAATGGCACATGCTAAAAAAGTGGGCAAGCCAGTAATGATTGACTTTACTGGACACTCATGTGTAAACTGTCGTAAAATGGAAGCATCAGTTTGGCCGGATAGAGAAGTGTTGAGGCGAATTAAACAAGACTATGTTTTAATTCAGCTTTATGTGGATGACAAGTTAGATTTGGATGAATCAGAACAATATCTTTCGGAGTTTAGTGGTAAAAAAATTAGAACATTAGGTAATAAATGGAGCGATTTGCAAGCCAGTACCTTTGGGATAAATTCTCAACCTTATTATGTGCTATTAGACCATGAAGAAAACACCTTGGTTACCCCTAGATCGTACGATCAGAATATTGAAGAGTATGTGGAGTTTTTAGACAAGGGAAAGGTTGAATTCGAAAAACGAATGAAGAAATGAGTATTAAACTAAAAATTGCTCAAGAATTTAATGAAGCCCAAGAGGTTTTAGATAACTTTTGTTCAGAATCGACAAACTTAGACGCTATTGAAAAAGCGGCTAATGAACTTGTGGCTTGCTTTAAAAATGGCGGAAAAGTAATTAGCTGTGGCAATGGAGGCTCAATGAGCGATGCCATGCACTTTGCTGAAGAGTTGAGCGGACGCTTTAGAGAAGACAGAAAAGCATTACCAGCATTAGCCTTAAGCGACCCCGCTTTTTTAACTTGCGCAGCTAACGATTTTGGTTTTGAACTAGCTTTTGCACGAGGAGTAGAAGCCTTTGGAAAAGAAGGGGATGTTTTATTGGCAATTAGCACGAGCGGAAATTCACAAAACGTTCTTCATGCGGCAGAATCTGCTAAATCCAAAGGCTTAAGAGTAATTGCCTTAACGGGTAAAGATGGTGGTAATCTTGCCAAAATGTGTGATGTTGAGATTAGAGTTCCGCATAAAGGCTACAGCGACCGCATTCAGGAAATGCATATTAAAATCATTCACATTTTAATTATGCTAGTTGAAGAAAGAGTTAAATAATAACCTCTTTAAAAATCTGCTTAAATTTATCAGGTAAATCTGACTTTACACATAGATTTTCATCTGTATTTGGATGGATAAAGCTAAGTGAATACGAGTGTAAAAACAGCCCGCCTTTGCCGCCTTCAAAAACCACCTCATTGGCATATTGTCTATCGCCTAAAATGGGGTGGCCTATACCCGACAAGTGTTTGCGTAATTGATGCCTTCTACCAGTCTCTGGAATTAGTTGAACTAACGAAAGTGCCCCAAATTTGATAGATTTTTTAGTGGCAATTGTACTAAATTTTGAAAGAGATTCCTTGTCATCCACCAAAGTGTCTATTTGACCGGTCGGTAATAATTTTCCTACGCAAATGGCGTAATATTCTTTCTTTATTGCTTTCTCAGCGAACAATTTATTGAGTTCTCGAACGGCTTCATGTGTTTTTCCTATTAGTAAAGCGCCCGAAGTTGCAAAGTCTAAGCGATGAATAGCCTGCGGACGGCATTTGTCTTCATTCAAACTTGTTTTTAGGTTTGTTGATAGAGCACGTTCAATGGTTTTAAACGAGTTTCCGCTTACCTCAATTCCGTTGGGTTTATGAATAACGGCTAAATAATCATCCTCAAATAAAACATCAAGCTTTAAGTTTAGGGTCTTTTGTGGTTTTGTATCTGTGGGTGAGTATTCGATGAGTTCACCGCCGCTGAGCATTCTGGCTGTATTGGCCACCTCACCATTAATGGTAATCTCTTTTCTTTTAATTGCCTTCTTAAGCGCCGATTTTGTCGGAATTTGCTCAAAAATCCCGACCAAGTATTCTTGGATACGAATTGGTTTGGCTAGCGTTGGGGTTATATGTGTATGAAGTGACAAAGAGTAAAAGTATTAAAAACCTAAACAGTTTACATGCCCTTTGAATAATTTGTTTGTCGACTTTTGACTAAGCAGAAACCTGAAGCAAATTTTACATTTCAATAACTACCTTTACCATATGGATAATGTGCTCGTAATCGCAAACGTATGGCCCGAACCCGCTTCTTCAGCCGCCGGTTGGCGAATGGAATTACTACTTAAACAGCTAAGCGAGTCGTTTGTGGAGGTTCATTTTGCCTGCACTTCAAATCCAAGTCAATTCTCAATCGACTTAAACCATTTTGGAGTCATTGTACATCAAATTGAGCTAAATTCAGCCAGTTTTGACCAATTATTGATTAAAATAGACCCAAAAGCGGTCATTTTTGATCGTTTTAACGCAGAAGAACAATTTGGGTGGCGAGTTCAAGAAAAATGTCCAGATGCATTACGAGTGCTAAACCTTGAAGATCTTCATTGTTTGCGTAAATCGCGCGAAGAAAAATACAGGAAAGGGAAAGAATGGACAGTGGATGATTTAAAAAATTCAAATGACACTTTTAGAGAACTAGCTTCCATTCGCCGTTCAGATCTAAGTGTCGCTATATCTTCTTTTGAAATAGACCTTCTTAAAAACGAATTTAAAATTGATGATAACAAGTTGTTTTATTGGCCATTTCAGCAGTTATCTAAAGAAATAATTGAACCTTATGAAAACCGAAATCATTTCATTTCTATTGGAAATTTCAATCATCCCCCAAATTTAGAAGCTGTTCACACCTTAAAAAATCATATTTGGCCGATTATTAGAAAAGAACTTCCAAAGGCAGAACTACATCTTTACGGAGCATATGCCGACCAAAAAGTGGAACAATTGAATGATGAAAAAAATGGATTTTTAATTAAAGGTCGTGCCGAAAATGCCAAAGAAGTGGTTAGAAAAGCAAAAGTACTATTAGCTCCACTTTCATTTGGCGCGGGACTTAAAGGAAAGCTTTTTGAGGCAATGGAATGTGGGACTCCATCGGTTACAACCGAAATAGGAATTGAAGGGTTCTGTAACAAAAAAGAATGGGGTGGTTTTGTAGAGAATAATTGGGGCGAATTCGCTTTAAAAGCAGTTGAACTATTTACAAATGAAAAAGTGTGGTACGATTCTCAAGCAAAAGGATCTAAAGTACTGACAAACTACTTCACCCAATCAAATTACCTATCAATTCTCATGGAAAAAATAGATTTCCTATCTGAAAAACTGAGTGAACACCGCAAAAAATCATTTGAAGACAAAATGCTAGACTTTCAGAGTTTCAGAAGCTCAAAGTTTATGTCGAGGTGGATTGAGTTGAAAAACTATAAGGATTTACCATAACAATAACTGTTTTCAACTCCCTCATATGGTTCAAAGTTAGTTGTACGAATATAATCGCATTTTTGATAAAACTGAATAGCCTCTTTTTGTTTGATTCCAGTCTCCAAAATCAGCTTTTTAGCACCTAGTTCCTTGGCCCACAAAAACCACATGGTTTAAGTTTTCAATTCCATTGTACTGATCATAAAAAGGGTGCTCATCGCCATCAACCTCAGTTAAATAAACGTCGAGCTCTTTTACAAGGCCAATAAAGCCTTGGTTTTTACTGTTTGTTCTTGAAATTTGTATTTTCATGTTATAGTAACCTTGTTTTCAATTACAGTTAATTTAACCGGGAGCACTTTTCCTGATTCGAGTCCTGCTAAAGTTACTTCACCAATTCTATATCGAACCAGCCTTAAGGTAGGTAAGCCAACTGCCGCAGTCATTTTACGTACTTGACGAAACTTACCTTCATTTAAGGTAATACTTATCCAGCTAGTAGGACCGTGACGTTCTTCACGAACAAATCGCTTTTCAATTTCTAAGGGTTTTTCAATAATGGTTGCAGCAACAGCCTTGCATTTGAATTCTTCTTTATCTACTGAAATTGTAACACTGGTTAGGAGCAAGGTTATGGCATTTTTATCTACTATACCATCCACTTCAGCCCAATATTCTTTCTCCACTTTTTTGCTTCGAACTCTAGCGCTTGTAACGCCATCGGTAGTAATCATTAGCAACCCTTCAGACTTCTCATCTAATCTTCCAATAGACATACATCCTTCAGGAAAATCGTATAATTCGCCCAGCAACTTTTTGTTTTTGCGCTTATTTTGATTGTTCACAAATTGAGATAAGTAACCGTATGGTTTGTATAGGATGAAGTCGGGCATGAGGTGGTAAAGGTAAATTTTATGAGATTAACCCATTCTAAAAAGCTAGATTTATTACCCTTCTGAGTAGCATTATTCCTGTAGCGAATATTATATTCCTATTTGGAATAATATATTCCACCTGTATCTTAGGTTCAGATTTAATAGTCACTTACTTTATTAACTATGCTAGTTAAAACTTTCGGAAGTGCTGTTTATGGAGTTGAAGCTGCAACAATAACTGTTGAGGTTCATGTGGGCCAAGGGTCTAAGTACTTTTTGGTGGGTTTGCCCGATAATGCGGTAAAAGAAAGTGAACAACGCATAGAGAGCGCTTTAAAAAACATCGGCTACCGGAAACCTCGTCAACGTATTGTAGTTAACATGGCACCTGCCGATATACGAAAAGAAGGAAGCGCCTATGATCTAACTATTGCTTGTGGAATTCTTGCCGCTTCTGAACAAATGCCCATGGAAGGCTTAGAAGAGTATGTGATAATGGGGGAACTAAGTCTTGATGGTGGGCTACAACCCTTAAAAGGCGCTCTGCCAATCGCAATTAATGCTCGAAAAGAAGGTTTCAAAGGAATTTTTCTTCCCAAACAAAATGCTAGAGAGGCGGCAATAGTTGATAACCTAGATGTTTATGGGGTGGAAAGCCTTATGGAAGTGATTTCATTTTTTAATGGAGAGCGATCCTTAAAACCTGAAGAAGTTGACACTCGTGATGAATTTTTCTATAATGTTTATGAGTTCGCTGAAGATTTCAAAGACGTTAAAGGACAAATGAACATCAAACGCTCTTTAGAAATTGCAGCAGCAGGTGGACATAATGTTATTTTAGTTGGACCACCCGGAGCGGGTAAAACCATGCTTGCAAAAAGGCTTCCTACCATATTGCCACCCTTAAACCTTCAGGAAGCTTTAGAAACAACTAAAATCCACTCAGTTGCAGGAAAACTTGATTCCATGTCTTCGTTAATTGCCCGCAGACCTTACCGAGCACCACACCATACTATAAGTGATGTTGCTTTAGTTGGCGGAGGTGGAAATCCACAACCAGGTGAAATAAGCTTAGCTCATAACGGAGTGCTTTTCTTGGATGAATTACCAGAATTTAAAAGAGCGGTGCTTGAAGTATTACGACAACCTCTTGAAGATAGAAAAGTAACAATTAGTCGGGCGAAAATGACAGTAGATTACCCTGCAAGCTTTATGCTAGTTGCATCCATGAACCCATGCCCTTGTGGTTACTATAATCATCCAGATAAAGAATGTGTTTGTAGTCCAGGTATAGTGCAAAAATACTTGAGTAAAATTAGTGGACCACTACTAGACCGATTTGATTTGCATGTGGAAGTGACTCCCGTAGATTTTAATATGCTAACTAACGAAGAACAGACTGAAGGGAGCAAAGAAGTGCGCGAAAGAGTTCTTAAAGCACGTGAAGTTCAAGAAAAACGCTTCAAAAAGCAGCCAGAAGTGCATAATAATGCCCAAATGGCAAGTTCTCAAGTACGTGAAGTAGCCCAAATCAATAAAGCTGGACAACTACTTTTAAAAGCTTCAATGGAAAAACTAGGTTTAAGTGCACGCGCTTACGATCGTATTTTACGTGTAAGCAGAACCATAGCCGACTTAAGTGCTAGCGAAAATGTGGAAGTAGAGCATTTAGCCGAAGCTATACAGTTCAGAACCTTGGATAAAGAAAATTGGGGGAATTAATTCGATTAAGAATTTACTTGAAATAAGTACACCATGTATTTTTTATACTTAATGAAATTGGCACCGTTTCGTTGACCTGTAAAGTGTTTGTTTTCCATTTTGGCAAACTTCTTTTTAAACTTCCATTTCACCAATTTCATTAGTTTGGGATAGCGGTCTTCGCCTAAAGCAAAAAGCAATTTCCAAGCAGGGTGAATTAACTCATTGGTCATAGTGTTAACCAAATCGATAGTTACAGAAGTTTCTTTTGTGATGTCTTGCTCCTTTAACATGGAGTATTCAGGATGATTAGCCCTAACCTTTTCCCATTCTGGCCATTGATGTCCACCACCTAATAAACTCTTATTATCTGGATCATTTTTAAAGAAATCACTAACCAAAACATGGCCATTTCGCTTTAAATGTGATTTTGCTTTCTCAAGAGATTTTTCCATAGGAATATACTGGAAGCTTTCACTAAAAATCACCATATCGAAACGCTTATCGCTTTCAAAATCCTCAAACTTTTTCGTAACGATATCTACTTTATCGCCATTCAGCTCCTTGGCATATTTATTTAGCATTTTTGACGGACTTACCATCACTACTTCATAACCAGCTTCAGTTAAAGTGCTTGCAAACTTTCCAGAACCACCACCAACATCTAAAATGGTTTTAACTCCTTCAGGAATATACGACATTAATAACTCAGCGTACTTTATTTGAGCTTTAGGTAAGTCGTAAACATCGTTTTTCAATCCATCTACAAAATAACCGTAATGCAGGTACTCTGTTTTCATAAAGAATTTGAAAACTAATAGTCCAATTTCTAAGCCTACCTCTTTTGAATCGATTTTTTTAACGCGCTTTCCCATGTGTATTATTTTAAAAGCTCGAAGATAAGGCAATAATTCTAAATGTTGGTTAGTCTGCGATAAAGGAGATAGTTCTTGTTTTATAGACTCATAATAAAAACCTTCATCCTGATGATAATCCTAGGCCGACGAAGGAGCTTCAAGGAGTGATTTTTGGAAAGGAACGAGACGAAAATTGTATCGAAGGAAAGGTTTTGGTGCAAAAATTCAGCTCTTCGATACAATTTGATATTTTTCCCAGCTTAAGACTGATCAAACAGCAAATCACTCAGGATGACTGAATTTATATTTGATTATTTTCTCTGTGTTAAAAAAAGGCTTTCATAAATTGAGCAGAATGCATTCTTAAAAAGGAACAACCATTTTTTGTATCTTTGAAAGAATTAAAGCTTATTGAAATGAACAACAAACAAATTACTGCACTTTTTCAGCCATAGGAATAATTGTTTTCGCAGGACTTAATACTTTAGTTAACGAATTGTTTGAAGTGAAATATCCGGTTTTACTTGCTTTACCAATAATTTTAATTGGATTGTATGTTGGAAAATACTTCGGGAAGCAATACTTAGCCAAGAAAAATAAAGCTTAACAATTCTCGCATTTTCCTTCAATAAGCATACTCACCTCATTGCTAGTATACCCTTTCGGCATTTGAACATCTGGAACGGTAACGTCATCTAAGCAAAAAGTGTTTCCACAAGTGCTACACTTAAAATGCACATGGTTATCTAAGTGTTTATGAGCAACATGGTCATGGTTACATAAAGCATATCTTTCGGCATTTTCTCCGTCAATTACCTTATGAAGAACCCCTTTAGTAACAAAAGTTTTAATTGTTCTGTACAAAGTAACCCTATCAAAATCACTTTGTAAGTTCGCTTCAACATCAGAATGCGAAAGAGCATATTGATGATTAAAAAAGATTTCTAAAACGCTTTTGCGGATATCCGTAAGGCGAATACCGTGCTCTTTTACTAAATGTTCTATGGCGTGTTCATTATTCACAAAGCAAAAGTAAGGCTTTTTAAACTTGCAACACCGTTGCATTTAAAATTATTATTGTATATTTGCAACACTGTTGCACAATGATCAAGCGCGCATTAAATATTGACACTTTTGGCTTTTGGGCCTCCCTGCTATGTGGAATTCACTGTGCAGTGTTTCCAATACTGGCTAGTTTCTCTGTTTTAGGGTCTTTTCCCTTTGTAGATAACTTGGTGGTAGATTTAATTATCGTTTCTTTTTCAATCCTTATTGCACTAACTTCTTTTATTCCTTCTTATAAAAAACACGGTAAGGCAGCTCCTTTAGTTGTTTTTTCAGTGGCACTTTGTTTATTAATTATTGGATTGGTAGAGCATCACGAGGCCGGTGGTATTTTGTTCATGGTTGGAGGCGCTTTGCTTTTAGCTACTTCTCATGTTTACAACACTATGCTGTTAAAAACAGCATAGTTCTCTTAGTCTAATTTGTTCTCGACACTTTTTTTGCATAAATTTCCATTAAACTAAAATGGATTTATCATGCAATCTTTAAAACTCATTATTACTGCGCTTCTCGTTTCAGCCTTCTTTTCCCTTAATTCTCAAACTATAAAAAGCGTAGTTACCGCAAGTTCTTCTAGTAATGGCTCCATTGAATCGGTTAGAGACATGGTGATTGATAGCGAAGAAAACATAACAGTTGTTGGAAGATGGTCTTCTGGAGATTTGGTTTTAAAAGAAAGCAGCGACACCATTAAATATAGAGGAACGAGTAGTAATGGCTATGTTGCTAGTTACGATTCAGCTGGCAATTTGCGTTGGTATAGCGAAGCGCCAAGTTCTATTGGTCAAGCTCAGGCACTTCAGCTTACAATTGATGCAGACGATAATATATATGTAGGAGTATTTTTCTCTGATGAGGCATATATTGGAGAAGATACATTTCGATCTGAAAAACCAACAAAAACTGAAGCGCTGGTGATAAAGTTTAACCAATCTGGAGAACGCCAATGGGTGAAACAAATTGGATCCAAAGATCACGTTCAAATTTCTGACATGGAAGTTTCAGACAGTTTACTAATGGTTGTCGGTTCTTCAGGAGATTCAATATATATAGATAGTGTAATTGACGACGTTGGTACAGATATAGTTGGCTTATTTGCAATTTTAAAATTGAGTGATGGCTCGCCGAGACTAGGGTCTGCTCCAGATTTTACAATACCTAGTATATCAGAAGGCAAAATTACATTTGATTTTGACGTATTTGACCTTGCTTTTTCTGGAAATTTTGGAGACTCGGATACTATAGAATTTATAGAGAATGCTATAAGAGACTCCACAAATGCGAGTTTTATTGCAAACGCCACTGATTTTAATTTTTCTGGACGTTCATTTAATTCAAACGGTAGTGCATTTGCCACACAAATTAATCGAGATAAACAAGGTAATGTAATTCACCTTTTAGGAGCAACTCAAAATGTAAGTACCGGTGACACTACTTTTAATTTAGACAACTCTCAAAACTATATTTTATTTAAATGGGACAGTGAATTAAACCCCCTTTGGCACATCGTTTTTGATGCAGGTAGTTCTGTAGGGATGGATAGAATGTATGTGGATGATGCCGGATTTACTTATGTACAAGGCAGTTTTTTTGGAGGGTCTTTAACTGCTCAAGATTCTTCAATAGCCCAAAAAGGCACAGTCAAAGACAGTTTTTTTGGCAAAGTTAGTCCCGATGGGCATTTGTTATATCTAAAAACCTATGCAAGCTCATCAGAAGGCACTCAATTTAATGTAATTCGAACTGCAGAATCTGGGGCAGTTTATATTGGAGGTTCATTCCAGAATACAGTTGATCTAGATGGAAATAGTATTAACTCAGATCCCGGCAATGCCGATCTTTTTTATGCAAAAGTAGAACAACCAGCACATTGGTTTGCAGCCTTAGAAAGCGATACCGTTTGTGATAATGATGAAATAACTTTGTTTGCGTGCTTAGACAGAACATTTGACCAAAACCATAAGTTTTTTATTGAATTTAGTGATAGTACAGGTCTTTTTCATTCAACTGGTGCAGTTGACTCTTTTGAAGCAAATTCTACTTTTGGTTATGAAATGACCATTCCCGACACATTTGAAAATGGCAAAACATATGCCGTGAGAATGTGGTCTGACTTTTTTACCGACACTATAGAATTAGATAAAAAGATTACAATTTTGGAATCTATGTTAGGAGATTTAATGTTGCCAGAAGACACGAGTAAATGTGAAGGAGGTTTTATAGAAATTGGCAGCGGAGTTAGCGCTTTTGAATATCGTTGGAGCAACTTTGATGATGACAGTTCTACTTTCTTTAATAATCCAGGTGAAAATACACTTACTATTTTTGACCAAAATGGATGTAGTGCAACTGATACCATCAACATAATTGACCTGTTCAAACCAACGGTAAACGCCATTTTGTTTGATAGCACTGGGTATGATCAATTCGACAAAGTAACATTAACCGCCTCAGCAACTGGCCAAAGCCCGTTTTCTTACCAATGGAGAAAAGATGGGGTTATCATAAATGACTCAATAGATAATACAATCACCTTTGATTTTATAGAAGACAGCACCTCTGGAGTTTTTGATGTAATGGTTTCAAACGAATGCGGAACGGTGATTAGTGAGCCCGCTGATGTGAAGTTGAAATATCATAGAACATTTACCGATTCTTCGCAGTGGTTTTATGTGAATTGTTTCGAGGGATGTTGGACTACTGAGTATAATGTTTTTGGGGATTCATTGGTTTCAAATACACAGTATAAAAAAGTTTCCATTGACTATCGAGATAGTCCAGAATTAAGTTTCTTGGTAAATGAAAATCAAGACTCTGGTAAGGTATGGTATTTAATTGATGATAGCATTCATTTGATTATGGATTATACATTAAATGTGGGCGACACCTTTATAAACACAATTGAATCCAACTTAATTGACTCAAAGACAATCATACTAGACAGCATCTATTTTGACAGCACTTTAGCTGGCATACGCAAGTTTTATATGTTCAACAAACAGTCTGGAGACTCGTATATTTGGATACAGGGAATAGGCACATTATCTAGTTTGAAACTCGGCATTTCAGATGGGAGCGAGTGGGTACCGGAGGGGGTTTTGAATTGCAAGTTTGATGGTGAGCTTAAAAAATATGAGAGCCCTCAATTCAGCAATGGGTTTAGATCTAAATGCGACTATACTATAGGCGTATTCGAAACTGCTGTTGGCATGCCGTTTAACATCTACCCTAACCCAGCTAAAGACCAACTAATCATTAAAACAACAGGCATAGACCAATACCAAGTCCAAGTTTTTGACCACCTAGGAAGAGAATTGATTGATGAAAATACCATTTCAACCATAGATGTGAGCAATTGGATTCCGGGAGTGTATGTGGTGAAACTTTCAACTGAAACAACATCGGGCACAACCAAACTAATTATCGAAAGATAGAAAAACACCACTTATGGTATTGAAAAAACTAGAGCTTATTTTAGCATTTGTTCTAATAATCTTTTTTGTTTCTTGTACCCAAGAAAAGGCACCCAAGAAACCCAACGTCTTATTCATTTCAATAGATGACTTAGGTCCAAACTTGGGGGTTTATGGCAATATTCATGTAAAATCACCCAATTTAGATGAGTTTGCTGCTGGAGGAATGACCTTTAGAAACACCTTTTGTCAAGCTGCTGTTTGTGCGCCTTCAAGAGCAAGTCTAATGACCGGATTACGACCAGACTCAACAAGAGTTTGGCACCTTGGAGATAAGTTTAGAGAAATTCATCCAGACATTGTAACAATGCCACAACACTTCAAAAAATTTGGCTACCACACGGTTAACATCGGCAAAATATTTCACAATTACATGCCAGATTCTGTTAGTTGGGACGAGCCAGATTTAAGGCCAAGCAGGTACAAACGACCAGAGTGGCTAAAGAGAGATGGTGAAACATTTTATGTAAACGTAGAGACACAAAGGCTTCAAAAAATTAAACGAGACAAGAAAATTGCACAGCGCCCAAATTACTACGCCGACGGTTGGAACAATGGTCCAGCTTGGGAGTGGGAAGACGTGCACGACACCATGTACTTTGACGGAGCCCAAACAAAATTGGCAAAGCAAGTTTTAACACGTATTTCAAAAAAGGAAGAGCCCTTTTACATGGCATTAGGCTACTTTCGACCACACTTACCTTTCGCCGTTCCTAAAAAGTATTGGGATTTATATGATAGAGACAGTATTCCATTAGCTACAAATCCTTTTTTACCAGAAAACAGTCCTGTGATGTCTATGAATTCGATGTATGAATTACGAGGGTATGATGGCTTTGCCAACTTGCAACATCCATCAATAAACCAAATGTCGGAGGATACAGCACGAATCCTAAAGCAAGGCTACTATGCAAGTGTGTCTTATGTAGATGAATTGTTTGGGCAAGTAATACAGCATCTAAAAGACCTTGGGGTCTACGACAATACAATAATTATTGTTTGGGGTGATCATGGCTGGAAATTGGGTGAGCATAATGGATGGTGT
>JBLIDK010000039.1:0-20966 GCA_047632595.1 Sphingobacteriales bacterium | reverse complement strand
TGAGCTAATTCCCCTTATTTATTAGATGTTGGACCAGTGACCCTCCCGACATGTTAGTCGGGATGCTCTGAACCAACTGAGCTAATTCCCCTTATTTATTAGATGTTGGACCAGTGACCCTCCCGACATGTTAGTCGGGATGCTCTGAACCAACTGAGCTAATTCCCCTTATTTATTAGATGTTGGACCAGTGACCCTCCCGACATGTTAGTCGGGATGCTCTGAACCAACTGAGCTAATTCCCCTTATTTATTAGATGTTGGACCAGTGACCCTCCCGACGAGCTTGCGCTGTCGAGGATGCTCTGAACCAACTGAGCTAATTCCCCTTTTTAATTGGTCTGCAAATATAGAGTCAATTATGGTTTATACAAAACATAATTAAAGAAAAAATTCGTTTAATAATTGTTCGATATGGAAACCTATATTTGAACAATAATTTATGAGAATAATTCGCAAAATATTTTGGTGGACTTTTACCCTTGTATTGCTCTTAGCAATACAAGCGGCCTTGCTTATTTATTTTTTCCAAGATGAGCTAAAAACTAAGATTACTAGCCAGTTAAATGAAAAACTGCAAACCGAAATTAAGGTCAGCGAAATCAACTTAAGCCCTTTCTCGCACTTCCCTAATTTAAGTATGGACTTCCTGGAAGTCGAAGCTTCAGGCTCCATAAAAAATGCAAAAACCCCTTTTATTAAAACAAAAAAGTTCTCTTTAATCATAAATTTTTGGGAAGTCTATGGCGAAAAAGTCCAAGTAAGGAAGATAGTTTTGGAAAATGGGGAAATAAATATCCTTATTGATAAAAACGGAAATGCCAATTACAACATCCTTAAATCAACTTCTGAAACAACCAATAACAACTCATTAAAAATTGAAAACATCACGTTAAAAAATGTCAAAATCAATTATCTCAACCAAAAACTGAATCATGATTTTACATTTGAACAAGTCACTAGCGCATTAAGTGGTGATTTTTCAAAAACTAAGTACGACTTAAACATTACTGGAAAGTTATTCGCCAACAAATTACTGATCGACAATGCGAATTATCTTAAGGAGAAAAATATAACCCTTAAATCTCAAATATCCATAAACCAAGAACAAAACACTATTTTAATTAATCCTTCTTCCATCAACATCGAACAATTAAAATTTAGCATTTTAGGTACTGTTGATTATGGCGATGATGTCTACACTGATTTGAAGGTAACTGGAGTAAATCTTGATATTGAATCCTTCATTTCAATTTTACCAAAAAACATTGCCAGCTATGCTTCTGATTATTCAAGTTCTGGGAATTTTGAAATTGAAGCAGATATTGAAGGTAGAATTAGCAAAACCTCTAATCCTTTTATTCAAGCGAAATGTACCATTTCAGATGCCAAAGTTTCAACTTCTGGCACTTTAACATCTATAACTAATCTTAATTTACATGCAAACTATTCAAACGGAGCAAATGATGGCAGTAAATCTTTTTTAGAAGTCTCAAACCTGTCAGGACAAGTTGATGGACAACCTTTTACTGGCAAATTCTCGGTTAAAAACTTTCCTAGCCCCTTTTTAGATGCCTCAATAAAAGGAGATTTTGACCTTAAAAAAATAAGTCCTTTTATTAAAACTGATGAAGTTACCAACCTCGAAGGAATTGTAAATACCGATATTAAAATAAAAGGTTTGGTAAAAGATATAAAAAGCGCTACCAATTTTAATAGAGTGGAGTCTAATGGAGTAATTGTAATAAAAAATGTAAGTTTTAAAGTGAAGTCACTCCCGGTTGAATTTTCTAAATTAAATGGACAACTAACTATTTCAGATAAAAATTTATTCATCAACAACATAAAAGGATACTATGGTAATGATAGTTTTAAATTAATTGGTTCGCTCACCAATTTTGTGCCTTGGGTTAGTTCAAACTATAAAAGTTCAACAACGTTTAATGGGAAACTTGTTGCTTCCCGTTTTTCTCTTACCGACTATTTAAATCACCAAAAAGTTTTAGCTAAATCAGCTACTGAGGCGCCAAATGCTAAAGTGGAGGTACTTATACCTTTTAATATTAACGGAAAAATTAGTTTAGACATTGCCAAATTTGAATATGAAGATTTTATGCCTAGCAGTGTTGTTGGGGATGTGGTTTTTTCAAAGGACAAAGCCAGCACAGAATATTTAACTTTTAATACCATGCAAGGTGGCGCTTCCTTATCAGGAAGTATTACAAACAATCCATTGGTAGGGTACAAAACAGAAATTAATGGGGTTTTAAACAAGCTTTCTTTAAAAAAGATGCTTGCCGATTGCAAAAACTTTGGGCAAGACTACATTCAAGCACGACATGTTGATGGAACCATCTCTGCCAAAGTTGTTTTTAATGCCTATTGGACTCATGATTTCGAAATATTTCCTGAATCAATTATTTTGACAAGTGATCTTACTATACACAAAGGAAGTCTATTAAACTTTGAGCCTTTGGAACAACTAAGTGACTATGTAGAGGTGAGTGAGCTTCGTTCTATTTCCTTCTCTACACTTACCAATCAAATTGAGATTAAAAACAAGGTTATTTTTATCCCAAAAATGGCAATTAATAGTAGCGCAATTGACTTAATGATTGGCGGAACACACGATTTCGATAATAATATAGATTATAGCATTCGAATAATTTTATCGCAAGTGCTTGCTAAAAATTCAAAAAAAATTAGGGAATCAGCGTTTGGAGTAATTGAAGATGATGGAACCAAAAAGGCTGCAATTTATGTCTCGATGAAAGGTACTGTTGACAATCCTATCTATTCATTTGATAAGCAAAACACAAAAAAGGAATTATCACAAGAAATAAAAGAAGAAAAACAGGAATTGGGTCAAACGATTAAGAATGAAATTGAACAACTTTTCGGAACTAAAGATAAAAAGAATGATGAAGATATTCCTTCTGACCTTCCAGGAGGTAAGGATGAAGAGTCATCAACAAGCAAAGATCGAAAGGATGCCTTTAAGCGACTGTTTAATAAGAAATAACTACAAAGGGACAGAAACACCCACTTCCAGCCCTAAGAAGTTTGACCGCTGCTTAAAATCAACTGATTTATTAAGTTGATCAAATAGATGAGATTGATAAAAAGGGAAAGCCCGAATTTTTAGTTGATTGTCTAACTCATATAAAAAATCAACGCCTGCTGTAGAACTAATATTGGATTTCTTTAGGTTCGTATTATTGATAAAAAGAATATCTTCTTTACTCGGGTCTTTTACATTAGCGGCTGACTTGCTTCGTAGCTCAACATTTAAACTCACTTGAGGTATTATTTCTAAATAACCACTGGTAAAGACATATCCTAAAGTAATTGGTATTCCAAAATAGCGGTAATAATTCCTATCATCATTAAAGTTAACAATAGTTGTGTCAGAATTGGTTTGAGTAAGCTCGTAAGAAGACTGTTCACCATAGTTAATAAAATACAAGCCTGATTTGATTAGCCAAGATTCATCAACATATACCCCGGCATTCACTCCTACTTTATGTGACAAAACACTTGATTCTCCCTCATTTCTAATTTGGCTGTAAGCTGCAAAATCATCAATAGCATAATTGGAAACTTTTCGGTAAGAAATGCCGGGTGCAAAGTTAAATTGAAGAAACCCATCACTAAAATGTGATAAGAAGACTTGGAAACGTCTCCTTTGAACTGGTTCAATTAATTTTTTTTTTCAGTAATCTTTGGTTGTGAATTGTACGAAGTTTCGATACCAGTTGTATCAACATACCCACCAGAAGCATTTAACAATGTTATTCTTCTTCCAATGCCTTTTACACCATTAAAGTTTAATAAACCTTCTAATGGAATTATTACACTTCGTTTGTTTTTGTCTTCACCTTTGTTCAAGTCAATTTGAATTGGCTTGTTTGAAACGCCCTTTACATCCACTTCATTTGAAGGAACAAAAGCATCTTCAGTAACCATTATCTTTTTACATTTCTCTTCAACTAATGGCCCAACTGATACTATCAAACAAACTTCTACTTCTTGTGATTGCTCGAATGCAAACTCGGGACTCAATCTAGTTGAGGCACGACCATCAGAAACTTCCCAACGATTAGTTTCAATTTTATTAATTAAAGGGTCATTAGAACTCACTACTGAGGTATTTTTAAGCTTCAAATTATTTCCACCTAAATTTTCATAGGTAAATCGAGCATTTAATATTACTTCAGGATCAATCTTCAATACTACAGAAGCTTCAGCCGACCTAGTGTCATTTGTGAAAATTCTTACATATTTAAAAGAATCCACTCCGTAAAAGTCTTTACTTGGCTCATAAGTAAAGGTTTCACTAACCTTATCATAAAAAACCGTACCATTTGATGGCATCTTTACAATTTCTATGCTTGCTAATTTTACAGTGTCTTGAATTGTTGCTCCAATACTTGATTTTAATTCACTCTTGTTATCTCCAGATTCAACCAAATTTATATCCTCAGCTATTTCGGTTACAATTTCGGTAGTGGCTACCTGTAAGCTATTCATAACCTTAGCTGATTCATAATAAACAGTTGTTGTACAAACAGCAATAAATAACATTAATGCAGAAAATTGAAAAGCAAAACTATTGGCAAGATTTGTGAAAATTGATTGCGTTGGATTTAAAATATTACTTGCAGGAATAAGCCCAGCAACGCCCAAGGAAATAGCACTCCACAATTCAGCTTTGGGCTTTTGCTCAATCTCTCCTAGCTTATCTTTGGCTAGTTGATCTACGCTATAGCTATTTTTTTTCTTCATTCAGTTTTTCATTAACCAGCTTCTGAAGCAATTTCCGTGCTCTTGAAAGCTGTGACTTAGATGTATTTTCGGATATCTCTAAGTGCGCGGCAATCTCTTTATGAGTAAATCCCTCTAAATTATACATGTTAAATACAACACGGTAACCCTCGGGCAATGTTCCAATAATTTCTAATAAAGCTTCTTCACTAATCAATGATTTGGCCTCATCGGGAATTACTGGGTCAACAGCGATTTCAATTTCATTCTCTGTTGTAAACTCGTATTTCATTCTATTCGATCTAAGGTGCTTCAGTGCGGTATTTACCATCACCGACCTCATCCAAGTAGATAATTTTGCTTCTCCTCTAAATGTATCTATTTTTTGGAAAATCTTAATGAACGCTTCTTGAAAAATGTCCTCTGCTTCCTCTCGGTTTTTAGCATATCTTAGACATACCCCAAGCATCTTGCCAGCGTACAAATCATAGACTTGCTTCTGACAAAGAGCATTTTGCTCAACGCATCCTTTTATAAGTTCTTTTTCTGACAACCCCACAGGTTATTCACTTGCTTATTATTCAGGAATTCAACACATAGACCCAACAATACGTTGAGGGTTGCTTTCCTTATTAATTATTATTGAAAATTAATTTTGCCTGCTGCAATTATTTTATTTTCAGTAGCGAAGATAAAAGTATACATCCCAGTTGAAAGAGTTCCTTTGGAAATTTCAATATCATTTGAACCAAAATTCCCAAAGTTCTTTACTCTACGGCCTGTGTAATCGAATAAGCTAAAATTGTCAACTAAGCCTTCATATCCCACTACTTCTATATTTACAACATCTTCTGATGGATTTGGATAGGCATTAGTTGGGTATAATTTGTCAAAAGATTTATCTTTTTCTATTAATACTTTTATCGGATCTTGATTTAACTTTTGAATTTGAACATCACGACAGATAAAACTTAGGCAACCTGAAAGCGTGTCCTTAATTAATAAGCAAGTTTTATAATCGCCAGCTTCCTCATAAACATGTTTTGGTGAAAATTCTTCAGCTGATTCTGTTTCATCTCCAAAGTCCCAAGAGAATTTAAGATTTTTGCCAGTACTTTGATTGTTAAATAATACTTCGCTCACTACATTATCTTCCTCATTTTTATTTAATGCCGTGGTAAAATTAGCTTGGCAATCTTCTGGAGTATAGTAATGTATTTTCTTTACTGTGGAAGCTGTACATGAGGAGTCCATTCCGTAAAATGTGACGTAATAATCTCCACTTTTATTATAAGTATGCTTTGAATTTCTTGTTTCAGCGGTAGACTTAGGTCCATCACCAAATGTCCACCTATAAGAATCGAAGCTTGATGTGCTTTCATCAAAAAAGTAAACCGTTGAATCCACAATAGTATATGAAAAGTCAATTGTACAAGGGTCTTCATCCTTATCCTTATCTACTCTTACTGTATCACAAAATGTCACTTCACAATCACTTGCTGTATTGATAACAGTTACACAAACTTCATAATCGCCTGACTTAGCATAAAGGTGATTTGGACTTTTTTCAAAACCAAATTCTCCATCACCGTAATCCCAGGTATAGCTGGTGTTTGTATCATCTAGTAAAAATTGAGATAGGTATTGAATAGTACCGTCATTGCTTCTTCCTATAACTAAGAAAAAGGCAGAACAACTATCAGGTTGAGAAATACTTACTGTTCTACAAATTGAATCTATACAGGTTTGATCTGGATTATATACTTGTAAGCATACTTCATAATCTCCAGGACTTGCATAATAATGTAAGGGGTTTTCAGACTGAGAATATTCATTGTCCCCAAAATCCCATAAATATTGCAAATCAGAACCTGTTGAGCTAGATCCGTTAAAACGTATTAAGCCCACATGGCCTGTTTCCGCGAAAATGAATTTACTTTCACAGCTATCTTGCGCAACAAGAGAACCCATCAAAAACAGCATCAATACTGTTAAAAAGGTCTTAAATTTAGGTTTATATGTATTTCGTAGATTTCTCAACTTCAACCACCTAAGTTACGAAATTTCCATATAAATAGATAGTGTTATACGGTATTTATTGCCTTTACTGGAGTAATCTTATTGATTATTACTGAAGGGATTATCATCACAAGCGATACTGTCACAAGTGTTCCAAGGTTTAGTAGTGCCCAATGCCATAAGGTTAGCTTAATTGGAACAAATTGTACATAGTAACTTTCAACTGGCAAAGTCATCAAATTAAATTGCGATTGTATTAAGCAGAATCCTACACCCAATACATTCCCCCAAATCATTCCTCTTATGGTTAAATACGAAGCATAATAAATGAATATTTTTCTGATTTTTCCAGCTGGCGACCCTAAGGCTTTTAAAATTCCAACCATGGAAGTTCTTTCTAAAATAATTATTAATAAGGCCGATATCATGTTTATAGAAGCCACTAATAACATTAGAACTAATATCACAATAGCATTAGTATCTAACAACTCGAGCCAATCAAACACAGTTGGATACAAGGTTGCGACTGGCTGAGGATAAAGTTCACTGTCAATTTCCTTGTACAATTCATCCGCAACCGGAATCATATCTTCAAAATCGTGAAGATATAACTCGTAGCCTTTAATTTGGTTCTGCTCCCAGCCATTCAATTTCTGAATTTGCTGAATATCTCCCACTACAAATAGCTTGTCTAACTCTTCAATTCCAGTTGAATACACTCCACACACTACAAATTTCCTTACCCTTGGCGGATCTTGAATAAAATGCATTATAAAGTCGTCCCCAACTTTTAATTGCAAGCGTTTTGAAAGGGTATTTGAAATGGCAATTTCTTTAGATGCGACGGAATCTTCAATTAGTGGCAGTCGACCCTCAACAAGTTGTTCGTTTAGAAAATCAGCGTTATAAGTTGAGCCAATTCCTTTAAAAACAACTCCTTCTAGGTCTGAATTGGTGCTAATTATGCCCGCTTTGGTTGCAAAAGTATTGACAAAGTCGATTTTTGGATTAAGTAATAAATCGCTGTAAAGCACACTCTCAAAGTCAACTGGAGTAGTTTCGTAGGAACTATTTAAGTCAAATTTGCTAATTTGAATGTGTCCAGTAAAACCAATTACCTTACTTTGTATCTGATATTTGAAACCAGTTACCGTAGCAAAAGCAATGATCATAACCGCTAATCCCAACGCAATACCCAAAATAGCTATTTTTACAATGAGCTTGGAAAAGGTGCGTTTTGCACTAAAGGCTATTCGTTTGGCTAAAAATAATTCAAATCTTTTCATGAGACATGCCAAAGATAGAAAATGGCTTCTTGCAATTACATTTTTAATTGTTTCATTAAGTAGTTGTGCTCAAAATACTGCCGAGAAAAACATTTTACCCGGTGCTTATTCTATTTCTGAATACCTTCCTTTACTTGAAGGAAAAAACGTGGCTTTGGTAGTAAATCAAACAAGTGAATTAAGAAGTGTGCATTTGGTTGATACGCTACAATCATTAGGCATTAAAACAACGGTAATTTTTGCTCCTGAGCATGGCTTTAGAGGAACTGAAGATGCTGGTAAAGCTATTAAGGACCAAGTAGATGAAAAAACTAATATTCCTATTTACAGTCTGTATGGAGCTAATAAAAAACCTTCGAAAGAACAATTAAAAGGTATTGAAATAGTGGTTTTTGATATTCAAGATGTGGGAGCTCGGTTTTATACCTATTTAAGCACTTTGCATTATGTAATGGAGAGTTGTGCGGAGTTAAACATTCCGGTTATTGTTCTCGACAGACCCAATCCAAATATTCATTATGTGGATGGCCCAGTGATGGAAAAGGAGCATATGAGTTTTGTAGGCTTACACCCTGTTCCAATTGTTTACGGAATGACTATTGGTGAGTATGCCAAAATGATAAATGGAGAGAAATGGCTGGCAAATGGAGTTATGTGCGATTTAAAAGTAATTAAAGTTCAAAATTACACTCGAAAATCAAGGTTTGACTTACCAATTAAGCCTTCTCCTAACCTTCCGACAGCAAATAGCATTAGTTGGTATCCCTCACTTTGTTTGTTTGAAGGCACGGTTGTTAGCGCTGGTAGAGGAACAATGATGCCTTTTGAGGTGGTTGGCCACCCGAAATACAACAAAAAAGACTTTAGCTACAGCCCTATTGCAATTAAGGGAATGAGTTCGTTTCCGAAGTTTAAGAACCAACAAGTTTATGGAATTGATTTAAGGCAAAAGTCACAAGTTAAAACTCAATTAGACTTGGGTCCTTTATTAGAAATGTACACCGATTTAAATTTAGGTGATGGGTTTTTCAATAACTTTTTTGAAAACTTAGCAGGAACCGGTGAATTGCGTAAGGCAATACAAGCTGGCTTAACAGAGGTTGAGATTCGTGCACTTTGGCAAGAAGATTTGGAGGAGTTTAAGAAGGTTAGAGTGAAATATCTAGTCTACCCCAATTAATCAAAAAAAGCGCAACCCTTTCGAATTGCGCTTCCTAAAATTTGCTTAATGATTCTTACATCATGCCACCCATGCCACCTGGCATTCCTGCTGGCATTCCGCCACCTGCACTATCCTCTTCCGGAGAATCAGATAACACACACTCTGTAGTTAATAGCATGCTAGCAATAGATGCTGCATTTTCAATAGCTACACGCGCTACTTTAGTAGGGTCAATTACACCTGCTTGGAATAAGTTTTCATACTTATCTAAACGTGCATTGTATCCGAAGTCTTTCTTACCTTCTTTTACTTTTTGAACGATGATTGATCCTTCGCCACCTGCGTTAGCAACAATTTGACGTAAAGGCTCTTCAATTGCTCTTCTAATGATAGCAATACCAGTAGTTTCGTCCATATTCTCACCTTCTAAGCCTACTAAAGCTTCGATAGCACGAATAAATGCAACTCCACCACCAGGAATTGTTCCTTCTTCAACAGCCGCTCTTGTTGCATGTAATGCATCGTCAACTCTGTCTTTTCTTTCTTTCATCTCTACTTCAGTAGCTGCTCCTACATAAAGAACTGCAACACCGCCAGCTAATTTTGCTAAACGCTCTTGTAATTTTTCTTTATCGTAATCAGATGTAGTAGATTCAATTTGTGCTTTAATTTGGTTTACTCGAGCAGTAATATCTGCTTTTTTACCTGCACCATTAATGATAGTAGTGTTATCCTTATCAATAACAACTTTTTCTGTTGTACCTAAGTACTCAAGTGTTGCATTTTCTAATTTGTAACCTCTTTCTTCAGAAATAACAGTTCCACCAGTAAGAATAGCTAAGTCTTCTAACATCGCTTTTCTTCTGTCACCAAATCCTGGAGCTTTCACTGCAGCAATTTTAAGTGATCCTCTAATTTTGTTTACTACTAAAGTTGCTAATGCTTCACCATCTACATCTTCGGCAATAATCAATAAAGGCTTTCCGCTTTGTGCTACTTGCTCTAAAACTGGAAGAAGTTCTTTCATGTTTGAAATCTTCTTATCGTAGATTAAAATCATTGGAGATTCTAAATCTATTTCCATTTTATCTGCATTAGTTACAAAGTAAGGGCTAAGGTAGCCTCTATCGAATTGCATACCTTCTACTACTTCAACAGTAGTTTCAGTTCCTTTTGCTTCTTCAACAGTGATTACACCTTCTTTTTTCACCTTGTCCATTGCTTGAGCAATTAACTTTCCAATTTCTACATCGTTGTTTGCAGAAATTGTAGCGATTTGCTCAATTTTATTGATGTCGTTACCAACTTCTTGACTTTGAGAACGTAGGTTTTCAATAACTTTCGCTACTGCCTTATCTATTCCTCTCTTCAAGTCCATTGGGTTTGCACCAGCTGCAACGTTTTTCAAACCTGCAGTAATAATAGCTTGTGCTAATACAGTTGCAGTTGTTGTTCCGTCACCAGCAAGATCAGCAGTTTTTGAAGCTACTTCTTTTACCATTTGTGCACCCATGTTCTGAATTGGATCTTTCAATTCCACTTCTTTCGCAACAGTTACACCATCTTTGGTTACTTGTGGAGCACCAAATTTTCTATCAATAATTACGTTACGACCTTTTGGTCCTAATGTTACTTTTACCGCATTTGCAAGTGCATCAACACCAGCTTTAAGCTGATTACGCGCTTCAATGTTATAAGTTAAATCCTTTGCCATTTTTATATGGTTGTTTTATGTTTAATTAAAAATTAATTAATGATTATTTCTGATTTAGATTACCGCGTAGATGTCATCTTCGCGCATAATTAGGTAATCAGTACCTTCTATGCTTAGTTCAGTGCCTGCATATTTTCCGTAAAGAACAGAATCTCCAACTTTAACAGTAATAGGCTCGTCTTTTTTACCAGTTCCTACTGCTACTATTTTACCTCTTTGAGGTTTTTCTTTTGCTGTATCTGGAATGATAATTCCTGACGCTGTTTTTTCTTCTGCCGCTGCTGGCATTACAACTACTCTATCGGAAAGAGGCTTTATTTTTAATCCCATTTTTATTCGTGTTTTTTTGTTAACAATTAGTGTTAACTCCCTATCACTTGTCACAATCTATGCCAAGTGATAATTTTGTCATTTTTGTCAGAAAACGGAACATTATTGCAGGTTCATTGGCAGTCTGAACGCTAGTTAATCTGCCAAAATGACCTTAATAAGAAGAACTTGGTAGTGCGTATTTTAAAGAGAAGATATTTGAAACTACTGTTTCACTTTGATCGCCAATATCCGTTAGGGTATAGTCAATGGTTAAATTGCCTAATTTTATCCCTACCCCAATATTCGGTTGCATCTGAATTTCATCTTCACCTAGTTTATCAATCTCAAAAGATTCACTTCGAGTAATGTTTCCTAAACTGGCTCTAAAAAATACAATTTGGCTATAGGAGAATTCTAGACCAAGTACTGGGTCAATGCTAAATGGCTTAGCGCTTATCAACACATTTCGCTGTCCGTCGGTCGAAACTATAGCATCAGTCTCAGCCAATAAATCTAGCTTTTTATACACTTTGGCATAGTATCCAAAGCCTACTCTCAATTGAGGTAATTTAATTTCTAATTCGCTCTCTGGCAAGTCATTTCCAGTCTGCTCAAAACTTGTTTTGGTTTCTTCATCTATTGAAAAATTCCAGGCGTTAAAGGTGCTTGTTACATCTTGTAAGGTGGCTCCCATTAAAAAGTTCTTTTTTCGATATTGTACACCGGCATCTAAACCAAAGCCATAACTGTTGGCAAAATCACCAATTTGACGGTATATAATTTTTGCACTCCCACCAACTGAAAGCCCTTCTACTCCTAACTTTTGAGCATAGGACCCAATAAATGCATAGTCTGCTGCGCTAAATGTCTCAATTCGGTCGTAATTAACATTCCCTTGATTATCAATTAATTGTGTGGTATTTAAAATTCCATCCACACCAAAACGAATAAGGGTTAATCCTAAAGTTCCTTTTTCACCAACTTTTTGGGCATAGGCACCGTAGTCGTAGTTTGCTATGTCGCCAAAATACTCGGCATGCATTAAACTTGCTTGAAATTTATCTTCAATTTGTGTTAGTCCAGCCGGATTCCAGTACCCTGCAGTTACATCACTTACTGATGCGGTTTGTGCTCCGCTTAAGGCCAATCCTCTTGCACCCACTCCAATATCTAAAAAAGCGTTTGAATACTTTCTTGCAACTTGTGCATCGCAAAGAAGCGGAATAAGTATAAAAATGAAAGTAAGTAGTTTAAAGCTGTTGTTCAATTTCATTGTAAATTGTCAAGTAACTGTTCTCTAATTTTTTACTAAAGTGATTTACAGTTTTTGATAGTTCTTTTTTATATGGAGCAAAGTCCATGTTCCAAAAGTGTCCAAATATCCTACTTAACGCAAATACAATAGATTCATTGTATTGATAGTCGTATGCATACTGTACTTTTAAGAAGTGCTCAAAATAACCAAAGAATTTTTTAGTATCCTTTATTCCATTTAATTGGAAGAATTTCTCCAGCGCTACTTTATCTGCCGCTAAAAGTCGTGCGTAAAAATCATCCACACTTACTTGGTTGTTTTTTATCAATAAACCATCAATTATTAGCTCCAACATTACATGTGCAATGGCAAAACGCTTTACCTTTTTATCAAAAACTGCATCTTCAAGATGAATTCGAATATCTTTAGTGTGTTTAGTAAAGAATTCAGAGCCATGAAACAGGTCATCTACTATATGGTGCTTACGCCAACCTTTAAGTAGTGAAATTTGTTGCGGGTCTTTTTTAATTTCTTCTAAATAACGCTCAGGGTGTAACTTCATCCCGCCAGTTGCAGGTTTATACAGGTCTGGAAGTACTATTCCAAGCACCACTAAGGGGTCCTTAACCTGTTTATCGAAATAAAAATGCGATAAGAAGTTCATGTTTGGCGATAATATACAAACATATGAGTTATGAGCTGTTATATTTGCATTTTGAAATAAAGTACATGAAAAATTTTGTTGAGGAGCTAAAATGGCGAGGTATGATTCACGATGTGATGCCCGGAACTGAAGAGAAACTTTTAGAAGGCTTAAAGGTGGGATATGCTGGCTTCGACCCTACTGCCGATTCTTTACATATTGGAAACCTAGTGCCTGTAATGCTTTTAACTCATTTGCAGCGCTGCGGACATAAGCCTATTGCACTAGTAGGTGGAGCAACTGGAATGGTTGGAGATCCTTCAGGAAAAAGCGACGAGCGAAATCTATTAGACAAAGAAACTTTAGACTACAACCTTAGCTGCGTTCAAAAGCAATTAGAGCAATTCTTAGACTTTAACGATTCTGAAAATGGTGCTGAAATTGTAAACAACTACGATTGGTTTAGTGAATTCAGCTTTTTAGACTTTATTCGTGATGCTGGAAAGCACATTACAGTTAGTTACATGCTATCGAAAGACTCGGTAAAAAACCGAATGGAAAAAGGACTTTCCTTTACGGAATTCAGTTACCAATTGGTTCAGGGTTATGATTTTTATCATTTGTACAAGGAGAAAAAATGCATTCTTCAAGTAGGTGGCTCCGACCAATGGGGAAACATTGTTACAGGTACAGAATTAATTCGTCGTAAAAGTGGCGGAGAGGGTTTTGCACTTACTTGTCCTTTAATAACAAAAGCAGATGGCGGTAAATTCGGTAAAACCGAAGAAGGAAATGTTTGGTTAGATGCTGAAAAAACATCTCCTTATAAATTCTACCAGTTTTGGTTAAACACAAGTGATGAGGACGCTTCCACTTTCATCCGTATTTTTACTTTAAAATCGCAAGAAGAAATTGAGGCCCTTGAAAAGGAGCATAATGAAGCACCTCATTTAAGAGTATTACAAAAAGCATTGGCAGAAGAAGTAACTATTCGAGTTCACAGTGAAAAAGATTTAGACACTGCAATTAAGGCTTCTGAAATACTTTTTGGCAAAGCAACTAAAGAAAGTTTAAGTGCCATTGACGAGAAAACTTTGCTAAGTGTTTTTGATGGCGTACCTACTATTTCAGTAAAGAAATCGTTGGTTACTAATGTTGGTTTGATAGACTTACTGGCTGAACATTCAGATGTGTTTTCTTCGAAAGGAGAAGCTCGAAAAATGATTCAAAGTGGAGGTGTGAGCATTAATAAAGCAAAAGTTACTGCAATTGATCACAACATTACTAATGCAGACTTGCTAAACGACAAGTACATCATCGCTCAAAAAGGGAAGAAAAACTATTATTTGATTATTGCGGAATAGTTAGCGCTTAACTTTTTCGCTTTTAGCTTCAACCTGAGCTTTTAAGTCTTGTTTGTATTTCAAGATTTTATCGGCTACCGCTGAATCTGAAGATCCCACAATTTGAGCTGCCAAAATACCCGCGTTTTTAGCGCCATTTAAAGCAACTGTTGCTACAGGAACTCCTCCTGGCATTTGAAGAATAGACAAAATTGAATCCCAACCATCAATGGAGTTGCTAGATTTAATTGGTACGCCAATTACTGGTAATTCGGTAATAGCTGCCACCATTCCTGGTAAATGAGCTGCACCACCAGCTCCTGCAATTATGACTTTTAAGCCTCTTTTTCGAGCATTTTTGGCATAATTGAACATTTTTTCAGGTGTTCTGTGTGCTGAAACTACATCTAGTTCAAACTTTATTCCTATTTCAGTTAAAAAGTCGGCTGCTTGTTCCATTACTGGAAGATCTGAATCGCTACCCATAATTATTCCTACTAATGTGCTCATATGCTTGTTGCTTTTAATGTCTTCATAACGAATCTCGCAGTCTCTTTTGCTTTTTCCAAATCTTTGTTACAAACAGTAACATGTCCAAGTTTACGGAATGGCTTTGTTGTACGTTTCCCGTAAAGGTGAACGTAGGTTCCGCTTTGCTTTAACACTTCATCTAAATTCTTGTAAGCCACTTCGCCTGTTGCTCCTTCTTCACCTAAAATATTTATCATTACCGATGGAATTACAATAGACGTGTCGCCTAAAGGCAAATCTAATAAAGTTCTTACGTGTTGTAAATACTGGGAAGTTACACTCGCTTCAATAGTATGATGTCCGCTGTTATGTGGCCGAGGTGCTACTTCATTAACCAAAAGCTTTCCTTCTTTTGTTAGAAACATTTCTACTGCTAATATTCCAACTAAATTAAATGCTTTCGCCACTTTTTCTGCTAGATTCTCTGCCTCTGCTTCAAGCTTAGCCGACATACTAGTGGGCCAGAATAAAAACTCAACCAAATTAGCTGTTGGATGAAATTCCATTTCAACTGGAGGATAGGTTTTTATTTCAGCTCTTTCGTTTCTAGCTACAATTACTGCTATTTCTTTTTCGAAAGGAATTAATTCCTCTATAACTGAAGCCTCTTTCCAAAACTCTGCAAGGCCTTCTTGAGTTTTTATGACTTGTACCCCTTTACCATCGTACCCACCCGTGCACATTTTTTGTACAAATGGTAAGCTTTGGTTTGAGTATTTTCCTTGATGAAGGGTGAAGTCTGCAGTAGGAATACCGTGGTCCTTAAAAAACTGCTTTTGAATTCCTTTATCCTTTACTGTTCTTAATATTTCAGGATCTGGAAAAACTTTAATCCCTTGTTCCTTTAATGCCCGAAGAGCATCCACATTTACGTTTTCAATTTCTACGGTTACAATATCTACTTTTTGACCAAAAGCCAAAACTTGGTCGAAATTGTTGAGGTCGCCAACCTCAAAATGCGGAGTTAATCTACTACACGGACAGTTTTTATCTGGATCTAATATGTGAACCTCAATATTTAACTTATTGAATTCTGGCAACAACATTCTCCCTAATTGTCCACCACCCAAGATGCCTACACGTTGATTTTCGCTAAAAGGTGTTAAAAATTTCATAATCTTTTGTTGGCACAAAATTACATTCTTAAAACTTGATGTAACTTAGGTTATGGTGAAAAATGAAAAAAACCAGCCAAAAATTGAGCTTTATATTGATAATCAAACAATTATAAGTAAAATAAATGAGCTTGCGAAACAAATAAATGACGATTATGGGGATAAAAACCCTGTCTTTGTAATTGTTTTAAAGGGTGCAGCCATGTTTGGGACTATGTTGTTCTATCAATTTAAGAAGTCGGCGGAGATTGAATTTGTAACCGTTAAGTCGTACGAAGGGATGGAATCGACAGGTAATTTTGACACAAACTTTACTTTAACCAATTCAGTGGAAAATAGGCATGTTATTATTGTAGAAGATATTGTAGATTCCGGCTTAACTCTAGACATACTCATAGCCCATTTTAACACGCTTAATTGTGCTAGTTTAGAGGCTGTTACCTTGTTGCAAAAACCCAAAAATAATCAGAGTAATTTTCCGATTAAATACATAGGTTTTAACATTAATAACACCTTTGTAATGGGGTTTGGCATGGATTTGAATGAAGAGGGTAGAAACCTTAATCACATTTATGCAGTTAAACACAATTAATTAGCCATAGTATTGAAAGATAAAATGATGCCAAATTCGGCAAATAGGCGTAGTATGTTTGGCAAAGAAATTATTGCTTTGCTTGCGCTAGCTATTTTTATTTTTTCAAGTACGTTTTCAGTAAAAAGTCAAAATATTGATGCCGATTTTAATAAGCTAATCTTAGTTGAAAAATCAGGTGGAGTTAGCACATTAAAACTAACTCTTTTTAATAAAAATTTCTTCCCTGTAACTGTCAGCCCCTCTGTTGAAATAGATAATCCTCTAAAACTTATAAACCGAGTGCGGGATTCTTATACAATAGCTCAAAGAGATTCTGTTGTTATTTTCTTGAGGATTTATGTTGCTAAAAATTCTCGTGGAGGAACATCGCATCCTGTTAAGGCCATCTTGATAGTTGATGAAAAAGAGAAAAGTTCTATTCTGAGAAAAGACATTGAGCTTCGGGTAGAGGAACTGGAAAGAGTGTCTGTTTTCCTTCAGAATACTAATGTGTATTTATACAAAAATGAAAAATCAGCCAGAATTGAGGTAAACATTAGAAATGATGGGAATACAATTAAGAAAATTCATTTCCGGCAAAACAATTTTCCCAATGTAACAATTAAAGAAATTAATAAAGTTTACGAAATTGGCAATGGGAAAGACACCATCATTTTCTTAGAAGTTTCTCCAATTAGTCGGCCTAAAAACCTGGCGGATATTCCATCCTATTTGGTTGTTGCTGATCAAAATGAGAAAATTGTATCCTCATTAAACTTTGTCCTAAAACCAGTTTCTAGTGATAAGAAATTTTCAGAAAATGAAAGCAGTAAAATGTATAAAAATAGGTTTGAAGCATTTGCTTATAGCATTTCTACTCCTTATGAATACTATTCAGTAGCCGGGTATGGGCAGTTCATTTTAAAAAATGACCAACTTATTGATTACAAATACCGAGCCTTGTATTTTGATGGAAATGATAAATTATTTTTAAGAGATACCAGAATAAAATATTCAGATGGTGATGTTCAGGTTGTTTTGGGTGATCAGAATGAATTTTTAGAAAAGAACTTATTTGGTCGTGGTATCCGCGGGCAATTCACTTCAAGAGATAATGTGATAACTGGGTTATATTTAAACAACCGTTATCGCTCATTTTCTGAAGGAAGTTTGGAAATTGAATCGGTCAATTCCTTTATGGCAAAACACCAATATACTTTTGATAAGTACAGCACTTTTACCGCTGGCTTTATTCAACAGTTTGATAATAGAGCCAAAATAAACAGCACGCTTTTAAATACTGCCTATGAGTATAAACGTAAAAAGAACTTTACCAGTAAGGCTTTACTTGGCGGAAGTGCTGAATCGCATTACACAAATGACGATAGTATCGTCAACCTTATTGGTGGTGCCGCAAGTTTTGATTTAAATGCTCGTCTTCAACGTGTTGAATTTAAGTCAACCAATTATTACAGTAGCAGAAATTACAGCGGTAGTAGAAGAGGTGAATTATTGTTTCTTGAACAAATGCATATTGTTACTGCAGAAAATCGACTTTTGGTTTTAGGTTACAGAAACAGAATAAGTGATCCAAAATTATACTTTAATGGCCGGCGAATTGGAGACAATAAAATTAGCAGTGAAGTATTTGAATTTTTATTTTCTCAAACCCAATCCCAAGAAACTATTGATATTCGCCCTTACTATCAACGAGATCAAATTCTGAATTTCAAAAGTTCTGCCTTTCGAACATCATTAGATTATAAAGTTTCTACTTCTAAGAAATTTTTCTTTTCAGTATCTGGAGATATTGGTTTTGTAAAGCCTTCTCAAAGGCTGATTCGACCGTACTTTTCGAGTTTATTTACAAACTATACCACCTATGGTCCTTTAGGATTAAATATATTAACCACAGTTGGCCCTTACTATATTTTTGAACAGTTTCGATACGATTTAACCAATCAATATCCTGTTTCATTGAACTTTAATCCCTTTATTAAATTCCCCCTTTTTAACAAAAAACTAAACCTTTATGGAGGAGCCAGTTACATTTATAATTCTGTATTCACCAACCAAAGAAAGAGTTACAACTTGGTTAATATTATAACTCTTGCCCCTCAAACCGACTTAGTTATTGATGCTGAATACATAACCCTGGAAGGCTTTCAACGATTAGACGTTAATATTGGAATTAAAAAAGGAATTGATAAAATTAAAATACGACGGCCAACATTAACATTGAGATTTTTCGAAGACGAAAATAGTAATTGGAAAAAAGACAAAAATGAAAAATATAAGGAAGATGTAATGGTTAGTGTAAATGGCGCCATTTTCATGACTGATTCAAAAGGTAAATTGGTGTATCGAAGACTTGAAAGAGGGTATTACTCTTTTTACATTCTTGAAGCAAATGGTTTCTTTATGCCATCGGGTTATACCAATGAGTATTTTATGTCGAAAGATAAGGACAGAGAAGTACCTCTATTTAAAGGGGGATCCGTTTCTGGAATGATAGTTGTGCAAAAAACTAAGTACGCTAAAACTGTGTTAAATGACCTTGCCGGATATCGTATAACAGCTATTGATACCGCAGGCAAGGAATTTTATGCACTTACCAATGGCGATGGAGCTTTTACGTTATTTTTACCTGTTAATTCATACACCATTAGCTTAAATAAACAGGCTTTGGGAGATCAGTTTATTGTGTTAAGAGAATCACAACAAGTAGAAATAGCGGAAAGTCAACGTGCAATTATTGAATATGTGATAAAAGAAAGAAGAAGGACTATTAACATTAAAAAGTTTGATAAATCTGGAGAAATTATCAAAGGTGAAGAAAGAGAAGAAGAAAAAGAAGAAGATAAATAAGACCAATCCCTTACATTTACATTATGAAAAAGGTATTAATCCTTTGTACTGGAAACTCCTGTCGTTCGCAAATTGCACATGGCTATTTAAAGCAGTACAAAAACCTCGAAGTGGTAAGCGCTGGTATTGAAACGCATGGCTTAAATCTTAGGGCCGTTAAGATAATGGCCGAAGATGGAATTGATATTTCAGACCATAAAAGCACTTTAATTGACGACTATTTAGATAGTACTTTCGACTATGTTATTACGGTTTGCGACCATGCAAATGAAACTTGCCCTGTTTTTCCAACTACCTCTGAAAAAATTCACCACTCATTTAGCGACCCAGCAAAAGCAACTGGCACTGAAGAAGAAATTATGAGTGCTTTTAGAGATGTTCGTGATCAAATTAAGTTCTTTTGCGAAGGTTTTCATTCTAAAGCAAGTAGAAGTAATTTCTAAAGATGATTGAACAATTTAACGGTTTCAACAGCTTCTTTTATATCGTGAACGCGTAAAATAGAAGCTCCGTTCATCAACAAAGCCATATTCAATGCTGTGGTGCCGTTTAATGCTTCTTCAGATTTAATATTTAAGGTTTTAGTAATGAGCGATTTTCGGCTTATTCCAGCTAAAATGGGGCATTTTAAAGACTCAAACCTGCTTAATTGTGCAATCAAAGAAAAATTGTCACTTAGCGACTTCCCAAAGCCAAAACCTGGGTCAATTATGACTTCCTTTATTCCTTTTTCCTTTAAAACAGCACTGTTTTCTTCCAAAAAATCAAAAACCTCTTCAACGACATTCTCATAAACAGGATTTAGTTGCATGTTTTTAGGTGTTCCTTTCATATGCATTAACACATAGGGAACGGTAAGTTTCGCCACTGTTGATATTATTTCAGGGTCAATTTTTCCAGCACTCACATCATTTACAATAGAAGCACCAGCATTAATCGCTTTTTCTACTACTTCTGCGTAAAATGTGTCTATGGAAAGGATTGATTTAGGAAAGTTTTTTGAAGCAAATTTTATGAGAGGGAGTACTCGTTGCAACTCTTCTTCAACACCAACCTGTTCAGCTCCTGGTCTAGTGCTCTGTCCGCCTATATCAATGATTGTAGCGCCTTCATCAATCATCTTAATTAGACGCCTTTGCTCTACCTCAAGTGTATTAGCTGCACTGCCATCAAAAAAAGAATCAGGAGTTACATTCAAAATTCCCATTACTATTGGCAGATTTAGCACTAATAAATTACCTTTAACGTTTAAAGTGAATATATGCTTAGAATTTGTAGTATTTTTATGCATCATTAATGAGATTAAAACACGAATTAACGATAAATCAACAGAATTGAACAACAATACACCTAAACAATTTGATTCAGTAATCAATTCATG
>JBLIDK010000038.1:0-21012 GCA_047632595.1 Sphingobacteriales bacterium | reverse complement strand
ACGTTCACTCAAATTGAGGATATTTTTATGGCTAAAAACTACAATGAACATATTTATTGGTGTTTATGCCCGAGTGCTAACCAGTACATTGAAGATACCCTGCCCAATGTTAAACTCTTTAAAAAACTTGGTTTAACTATTACTGTTGGTACAGATAGCTTGGCTTCGAACGACAAGTTGAGCATTTTTGAAGAGTTGAAATTATTGGCCATGTCAATGGGGCATCATAATATTCAAGATCTGTTAGAATGGGGAAGTTTGAATGGCTCAAAAATGCTTGGTATTGATAAAAGGTTCGGAACTATAGCGAAGGGTAAAAAGCCCGGATTGAACTTAATTCAATATGTAGATTTAGAGAATTTACAACTCACAGAAAACAGTCAAGTATTAAAACTTATATAAAGTTTTAAATATAATTTAATCTCCCCTATTGCTTGTGTATTTTTGCAAGCTAAACCAACTACAAATTGACGTTAATAAAATCTATTTCAGGAATCAGAGGAACTATTGGTGGTAAAGTAAACGAAGGCTTAACTCCGGTTGATGTGGTTCGTTTTACAGCTGCCTTTGGTACTTGGTTAATTAAAAGAAATCCAAAAAACAAGACCATTGTAATTGGAAGAGATGCAAGAATTTCTGGTCCAATGGTGAGCCAACTAGTTTGCTCTACATTACAAGCATTGGGCTTAAATGTAATTGACCTAGGCTTAAGTACTACGCCAACTGTTGAGCTTGCTGTTCCAAATGAAAAAGCAATTGGGGGTATTATTTTAACCGCCAGTCATAATCCCAAACAATGGAATGCTTTAAAATTATTGAATGGAGAAGGAGAGTTTATTTCAGGGAAAGACGGTTCGGAAGTTCTTGCTTTAGCAGATAAAGAAGCTTTTAATTTTTCAGGAGTGGATGATTTAGGTCAGTACAAACAAGATTCTAGCTATTTTGATTTTCATATAAATCACGTGCAAAATTTAAGAGGAGTTGATTTTGACCTTGTTAAAAAGAAAAAATTCAAAATTGTGGTTGATGGAGTCAATTCATCTGGAGGAATAATTGTTCCACAATTGCTAAAAGCAATGGGAGTAGAAGTGGTAGAGCTTTATTGCGAACCTACAGGTCATTTTCCTCACAATCCAGAGCCGTTGCCGGAAAACATCACTGCAATTTGCCAAGAAGTAGTAAAAACCAATGCTGATTTAGGGATTATTGTAGATCCCGATGTTGATAGACTTGCCTTTGTTGATGAGCAAGGTCAGCCCTTTGGTGAAGAATTTACTTTAGTTGCGGTTGCCGACTATGTTTTAGGACTAGAAAAGGGAAATGCTGTTTCTAACCTAAGTTCTACCAAAGCACTTAAAGAAATAGTTGAAAAACATGGTGGCAAATATTTTGCATCTGCAGTAGGAGAGGTGAATGTGGTGACCAAAATGAAAGAAAACAATGCTCTTATTGGTGGAGAAGGGAATGGTGGAATAATTTATCCAGAAAGTCATTATGGGAGAGATGCCCTAGTAGGAATTGGCTTGTTTTTAACTCACCTAGCTATATTTGGCAAATCAACTTCCATGTTGAGAGCTAAGTATCCTAATTATGTGATTGCAAAAAATAAAATCAGTCTTACTGATGGAATTGATGTGGATGGGATTCTTAAAAAGCTAAAGAAAAAATACCTTAAGGAGCAAATTGACACGACAGATGGAGTGAAGATTATCTTCGCTGAGGGAGAATGGGTTCATTTACGAAAGTCGAATACCGAACCAATAATTAGAATTTACGCAGAAAGTAATACAGAGACTCAGTCGGAATCATTAGGGCAAAAACTAATATCTGATATTAAGGAATTGATGTAAAGCGCCTAAAACGTTATAAAGACGCGAATCCTTTTCGTATTTTTGTAAACCTAACAATAAGCAATGAAAGTATATTTAGACAATGCAGCCACAACTCCACTCGACAAAGAGGTGATAAAAGTGATGACGGAAGTTTTAGAAAATAACTACGGAAATCCCTCTTCAACTCATGCATTTGGACGTGAATCTCGTTCAATAATTGAAGGAGCTAGGAAAAAGGTTGCCGAAATGCTAAACACCTCACCCTCTACTATATTTTTCACCTCAGGAGGTACAGAAGCGGATAATACAGCCATTAAGTGTGGTATAAAGTTTAATAAAATTAAGCATGCCATTACTTCAAAAATTGAGCACCACGCTGTTCTTTATCCCTTAGAAGCAATGGAAAAAGAAGGTTTGATTAAGCTTTCATTTGTTGATGTTGACCACATGGGGCACATCAAATTAGACCATTTAGAGGAGCTTTTAGCCAATAACGAAAGGTCATTTGTTTCATTAATGCATGCAAATAATGAAATTGGCAATAAAATGGACTTAAAAGAAGCTGGGGATATTTGTAAGAAGTACGATGCCTTGTTTCATTGTGATACCGTTCAAACATGTGGTCATTTTCCAATTGACTTACAAGATATTAATGTTCATTTTGTGACGTGTTCGGCACATAAATTACATGGACCAAAAGGAATTGGATTTTTATATATCAATGAAAATGTAAAGATTGATCCATTAATTTTTGGAGGTTCGCAAGAACGTAACATGCGTGCAGGAACTGAAAACATATATGGAATTGCTGCTTTGTCTAAAGCATTAGAGTTGGCAAATAACAATATGCAGGCCCACCACGAACACATTCTTGCTTTAAAGAAGTATATGATAAAAAGCTTACAAGAAGCTATTCCTGAGGTACTCTTTAACGGAGACATAGATTCAAATAAAAGTTTATACACTGTACTAAACGTTTCATTACCTCCAACTGACGCAGCAGAAATGTTGTTGTTTAGTTTGGATATTGCAGGTGTTGCAGCTTCTGGTGGAAGTGCATGTTCATCTGGTTCAGACATAGGTTCGCATGTATTAACAAACATTGGTGCAGATCCAAATAGACCTGCGGTTAGATTTTCATTTAGTAAGTTGAATACAAAAGAGGAGATTGATTTTACTGTTGAGAAGCTAAAGGAGATTTACGCGGTTCACGCATAAGAAAGTTAAAATAACAAGCATAAAAAAAACCGTCATTTTTAAAGTGACGGTTTTTTTGTTTTAAGATTTTATTGAATTATGCTTTCTCCGTTGGATTTGCATATTCTTCATCAATCAAAATTCTTCCGCAATGCTCGCAAACAATTACTTTTTTACGTTGACGGATTTCACTTTGACGTTGTGGTGGAATTGCACTAAAGCAACCAGAACAACTGTTACGCTCAATAGCAACAACACCTAAGCCGTTTTTAGAATTAATTCTAACTCTATTGTATGCGTTTAATAATCTTTCTTCGATAAGTTTAGATGCTTTTTCTGCTTTCTTGTTCAAAGATTCTTCATCTTTTTCAGTTTCAGCGATAATGCTATCTAATTCACTTTTCTTGTGAGAAAGATCTGTTTTTCTTTCTTCTAAGCCTTTTTTAGCTAAGTCAAGTTCTTCAGTTCTTCTAGAAATATCTAATTCAAATTCCTTGATTTTCTTTTCGTTAACTTGAATTTCTAAGGTTTGAAGTTCAATTTCATTAGTAAAAGCATCGTACTCTTTGCTATTCTTAACATTCATTTGCTGCTTTTCATATTTCTTGATTAGCGCTTGACTGTCTTTAATTGCATCTTTCTTTGCTGTAACTTCAGTATTAACATCATCAATTTGGTGCTCAGACTTTTCAACCCTGGTTTCTAAACCAGCAATCTCATCTTCTAAGTCGTTTACCTCAATTGGTAATTCTCCTCGAATCGTTAAAATGTTATCAATTTTTGAGTGGAATTGTTGTAAATCCCAAAGTGCTTGTAATTTTTCTTCTACTGTGGCGTCCATAAAAGCTATAAATATTTGACAGGATTAGTACTTACTCCTGATTTTAGGAGCGCAAAGTTAGGAAATTTTTGCTTCAAAATACCATGAATATGATCTATAGTGTATTGTTCGCTTTCATAATGCCCAATATCTGCTATTATTAGGTCGTTTTCGGCATCAAAAAACTCATGGTATTTAAAGTCTGCACTAATGAAAATGTCTGCACCTGCTCTTTTCGCATCTGCTAGTAAAAAGCTTCCAGAACCGCCACAAAGGGCTACTTTGGTGATATTTTTCTTTACTAATTTGGTATGCTTTATCACCTCACATTTAAAAACGTTTTTTAGATTTTGTAGAAATTCTTTAGCTGGAATATTTTTTTCAGTTTCTCCGATATATCCACTGCCAATTTTTGGGTTGCTATTCAATAATGGATAAAGATCGTACGCAACTTCTTCATAGGGATGTGCCTTAAGAAGTGCATTAACTACTGTTGATTTTAGATGCATTGGAACAATTACCTCTAGTTTTTCCTCTGCTTCTGAATGTAAAACACCTTTCGATCCTACAAAAGGCAAGGCATTCTCAAGAGCTTTGAACGTTCCTATTCCTTCAGTACTAAAACTACATTCAGAATAATTTCCAATTTTTCCTGCCCCAGCTGCATAAATAGCTTTCACAACCTCACTCTTATGCTCTATTGGAACAAAAGTGCTCAGCTTTGCCAAGTTATTTTCTTTTAATCTTAGCGACCGGCAATTTTTCAAACCTAGCTTTTCAGCGATTTTGAAATTCACTCCTTCAAATACATTATCAAGGTTAGTGTGAATTGCGTATAGGGCAATATCATTCTTAATTGCTTTTAAAATGGTTCGCTCCACATAATTTTTACCGTTAAGCTGCTTAATTCCTTTAAAAAGGATGGGGTGATGAGAAACAATTAGGTTGGCTTTATTTTTAATTGCTTCCTCTACAACAGACTCAATACAATCTAATGAGATGAGCACTTTTGTTACCTCTTGGTCCTTATTTCCAACAATTAACCCTGAATTATCATAGGATTCTTGAAGCGATGGAGAGGCGAATTCTTCTAAAACTGAAATTATTTCGGATACTTTCATAAAATAAAGATAAAACTCGAAGCTAAAACTTTTAGATTTGAAAAGTTATGAGTCTTGAAATAAATAATCCAATAGCCTTACGTTCTTTGTTAGAGGGAGAGGTTTTTCAATTAGAAAAGATTGAAAAAGCTACAGCTGCTCCAAGTGCTAAGTCAGAAAGCCAAAGTGAACATTCTTTAGTAATCATTTGCAGCGAAACTTCTTTTAATGCGGCAAAAGGTGCTTCGAATCTTATGCTCGAAAAAATGATTGCAGCCGTAGGTTTAGACATCACTAAGGAAATTATTGTAAGTACTCAAATACTAGATACTCCTGATTTAACCAGCTTAACTAGTCAATATTCGTTTGATAAAGTTTTAGGATTTGGTGTGAGTCCTTCTCAGTTAGGGATTAAAAACCGAAAACATTACGAGGTTATCAATCATAGTAAATACACTATGTTATTTTGTGATGAGTTAAGTAAAATAGAAGCAGATAAGTTGTTAAAAATGACACTTTGGAACGCTTTAAAAATACAATTTAACATTGAAAAATAAATTAGTAGTTGCTACAAATAACGCTCATAAATTAGATGAAATTCGTTCAAAACTGAGCAGTTTAGAAGTTTTAAGTCTGAAGGATATTGAATTTTTTGAAGAAATTCCTGAAGATGGCGATACGTTAGAGGCAAATTCACTTCAAAAAGCAAAGCACATTCATGATCGCTATAAGCTAGATTGCTTTGCTGATGATACCGGTTTAATGATTGAAGCTTTGAATGATGAACCAGGTGTTTACAGCGCGCGTTACGCCGGTCCAAATTGTTCGTTTCAAGACAATATGGACAAAGTGCTTTCTAAAATGCAAAGAGAGGAAAATCGTAAAGCAAAGTTTGTTACTTGTATTTGTTTAATCCTTAACGGGAAAACCCATTATTTTAAAGGTGAAGTAGAAGGAGAAATTCTTCAAGTCCCAGCTGGTAAAGATGGCTTTGGCTATGACCCAATTTTTAAGCCCTTGGGTTTTAAAGAAACCTTTGCTCAAATGAGTATGGAGCAAAAAAATCAAATTAGCCATAGAGGTAGAGCTGTTCAGAAACTGGTAGATTTTTTAAGCAAATAAAAAAACCGTTTTATTTCGAATATAAGTGCAATGAATTCGAGCTAAAAGCTCTATAATACGCTGCAAAATTTTGGGTTTAAGTTTTTCTATTGAATTAAACGTAAGTAAATTAATTGGTTTAAAGAGTCAATTTTCATGTGTCTGAATTCAAAAACAAGAATTGTTTTTTCGAGCTTTTAGCTCGAAGATTAAATATTATTAAACCAATTTAGAGTTTTGAAACTAGTTGAATTTTTAGAGAAATAAAAAAACCGTCCATCGGCCCTAGGCTGATAAACGGTTTTTACTTTTTGCTATACATAGTCTATAAATAAACTACTTTATAAAAGCCAGGTGCCCATATTTGGAAGGTTCCACAGGCACTCCATTCATAGTATCCTCGAACCCAAATTCGTTGAGTTGCTCTGGGTCTATGGTGTACATGGTGTCGCCCTTGTCCCGATCCATAACTTGGACCTCTATAATGATTACCGTGCCCTCTGTTGCCATATTGTGGTTGATGATGAGCATTGGCCCTATAATGACTTTTTCCATGCCCATTATTATGTCCATTTCCGTGTCCCTGATTTTGTCCTTTGTACTTAGAGCCTTTGTTTTGGTAGTTGTAATTGCCGACACCTCCACTTTTAGGACCCTTTTGACCATTTTCATATTTCGGGCCATTAGAATCTGGGGTTCTTCCTCTTCCTTGAGCGTTGGCATAGGTTTCAAACACTAAGCCAAAAGCTGCTACTGCAAATAGCGTATATATTATCTTTTTCATAAAAACTGTCCTTTCTTGTTGGTTGAATGTTTTGAGGAGCCTAAGAAAAGATAGTTTAAACTAAAGGTGGTTTGTAACAACAATGTTAAGGAGCCTTAGTCCCTAAATATGTCATTTGCGGACTTTGGCTTTCTGTCAATACGCCATTGAAAGCCCTTTAATTGAAGGTCTTCTGTAGAAATTTCATCAATAGGATAGAAGGTAGCAACTGGTTGAGTGTAAAAAGAGATGTCGCTAACCTGATTTTTAGAAAAACGTATCAACATGTTACTACATTCCGATTGATTCACCCCAACATAGCCGCCGTCATCTTCTTTTGCATAGTAAACACTTTGTCCGTTGCCTTCTACTTTTAACTGACTAAGTTTATTATTTACAAAGGTTCCATACATGTTCCTTCCACGTATTTGATTGTATCTTGTGGAATCTTCAGGATTCGTTACAAATGCATTATTGTACATGTTTAACTTATCCAATTTCTTATTTCGCATAAATAAATGAATACTGTCTGCCGTTAATTGACTTTCTTCCACCCATAAGGTTGGTTCGTAATAGCATTTAAATAAGGAGTCGGAGCTATTATAAACTACAGAATCGGCAGAGCCTCTAAAATTGCTTTTAAATATTTTAACTCCATGATAGGCGTAAAAGGTTCGATTATCTGTTACGGAGTCGTAAACGGATATTAAGGTATCGCCATGCATATAGAGGTAGTCGCTATCCGCTGTTAAAATTAGCACAGCACTATCTGTTACTAATATTTTATCCTGGTTTTCATAGTACTTGGCATAATGACCTTTCAATAAAATATCCTGTGCAGTGTCAGTAAATGTGATATTTCTAAAAACTTCTCCAATACCAATGTCTCGTTTAAAAACTAAACTATCTCCGGCTAGTTTTTGGTCTTTATTTTGGTAGTAGGCGTTTTTGCTAAATCTACTTTCGTCAATTACCGTATTGTAATAGCCGTTTTCGCAATAAATTAAGTCCTCTTCGGTTCGAATATATGTTGGTCCTAAAAAGTAAGCTATTTTAAAAGAGGTATTATACCGCATCGTATCACAATCAATGGTGTAATCCGGATTGGTGAGTACTACACTATCTTTAAAATAGGCTTCTTGCTGCTTCGAAAAGTAATAACCCGTTTTACTTGTTAAAACATTTTCCTTGTCTATTAACTTTCCACCATCATAATAAGTGCCTACTCTAGTTTTGATATCATATTCCATTCTATCCGTATAAAGAGTTCCTCTTGGGTCTATTAAACGAATATTATCATAAAGCAAGGCAGTTCTGGTTTTTCCAAAATACTTTAGTGAATCAGAATAGATATTTAAACTATCGCCTTGTTTGATATGCACATTTCCGTAAGCATCAACTTTGTTGGTTGTTGAATTTAGAATGGCAGAGTCGCATGAAAGGGTAACATCATCTTGTTGGAAAACACAGTTGCCAATAAGTCTTTTTAAATCAGCATTCCCGGTTCTTGAACCAATAAGCCTGTCGGCATTTTTGATTTCAATTTTTTTACCAGACTCTTGTGCTGAGGCAGAAAAACTAATTAAAAAAAGTATAAAATAGACTGTGAGTCTCATATTGGTCAAAATTATGCAAAGTATTTGGCCTTCATAGCACCTAAAAATAGAAAAAACAGTATATTCAATTGATTTATGAAGGATAAACTAGGTAAATATATCAATGAGTTTGAATTATTTAATCCAAACGACAAAGTCTTGCTCTGCATTAGTGGTGGCATAGACTCCATGTTAATGGGTCATCTATTCAACGAAATGGGTTATTCTTTTGGTATTGCCCATTGCAATTTTGGTTTGCGCGAGGATGAATCGGATGGCGATGAGTTGTTTGTTAAGAAATTTGCACACAAGCTGGAAGTACCTTTTCATTTAAAGAAATTTGATCCTCTAGAAATTCAAACAACCAAGGGCATGAGTGTGCAAATGGCAGCTCGCGATTTGCGTTATAAATGGTGGGAATCATTAAGAAAGAAATACGATTACAATGTAATTGCTACGGCACATCACAAAAATGATTTAATCGAATCGGTTTTAATAAATTTTATAAGAGGTACAGGTATTGCGGGTTTGCACGGAATTAGACCAAAAAGAGGAAACATTATCCGCCCGTTGTTATTCGCTACGAAAGAAGAAATTAAAGAACATGTTAAAGAAAACAATATTCATTTCCGCCACGATAGTTCTAACTTGTCTTCAAAGTACGTAAGAAATAAACTTCGCAATGATGTCATTCCAATTTTGAAGGAAATAAATGAAAACTTGGAAACATCGTTTACCAAGAATCTTCATCGAATTGATGAAATTGAGAATTTCGTTCAGCACCATATTAAACTCTACCAAGAAAAATTATTAATAGACCAAGGAAGGGAGCAATGGATAAAAATTGAAATGCTTAAAGAACTTGATTACAAAGAGTTCATTTTATATGAGATTCTGAAAAAATATGGCTTCGCTGCAGATACGGTTAACGATATTTTTAGTGCATTAGATTCCCAGCCAGGGAAAATATTTTATTCTGAAGAATTTCAATTAGTAAAAGACCGGGATTTTTTAATTATTGCTCCATTAATGCCTGATACGGAGCATTCAATGTTTATTACTTTAAAAGATTCGAACTACCACTTTGATAATTATGATTTGGTAACCAGTATTGTACCAAATAGGGAGCAGATGATATCTAAGGATAATAATGTGGCTATGTTGGACTTTGATCAGTTAAAATTTCCGTTGCAAATGAGGAATTGGAGGGCAGGCGATGTATTTCAACCATTAGGAATGAAAGGAAATAAAAAATTGAGTGATTTTTTAATCGATGAAAAGATACCTTTGAACAGAAAAAGTGATATTCGCGTTATAGAATCTGCTGGCGAAGTGGTTTGGATTATGGGTTATAGAATTGATAATCGATTTAAAATTACAGACTCAACCAATAAAATCTTTCGTATGCAGTTAATAGAATCTGATTAATTAAAATACTTCATGCAAGACAATCCAATTTATAACGAACGACAGTTTTTAGGCAGAAATGTTTACTGGCTAAATTTTAGACTAGTTCTTGCTATGTTTTGTTTCCTAGCCTATAGTTTTTCACATCAAGGCGAAGATTTATTCCTAGTTGTTGGAATTAGTATTCTTATAATTTCAATTGGAATGAGCTTTTTAACCCATTTTCATACACGAGTTTATGACACCTATTTAACCATGGATAGTTTATGGACAACTAGATTGGTGAAAATTGAGTTTAATACACTTAAGAGTGTTGAGAAGGTTAAGTATGGCAGGTATATATTACATAATCCAGTGTATAACCAACATTTAAAAGGAACCATTCGTTTTTACACTTATGGAAAACAAGCTCTTAAATTAACTGATAAGGATGGCTTAGAATACATTATTGGTACTCAAAATCAAGATGAGCTTTTCCGCATAATTGACACGGCTATTTCTGCAAAGTAATTAGTTGGACATGAAGCTTATTGCTCTTGTCTACTATTCGAACCACATAAACGCCCGAGTTAAATTCACTAAGGTCAAATTGATTTAAAGATTTGTCAGCTGAGAATGCTTTTTGACCGGTAATTGAATACACCTCTATTTTACTATAATTTTCTATTGAGTTTATATTGAAAATTCCTGATGAAATTGAAGGAAATATAGGAGTGATAGTTTGTTCAACTTTTGGAGTAATACCCCCCAATTTATCTATTTCATAATTGCCAACTCCTTGGGTAATGGCAACTAAATTAGAGTTGGTTTCAAACAATCCTTTTATTGAAGAATTTAACGGGATTCCGGTTGTATAGTCTTCCCAAGTTAAACCCAAGTCTAAGCTTTTATATATTCCATTTGAAAAGCTTAGGTAATGAATTCCTTCTAACAATTTTAAATTTGCCTCAAATTCACCTTCATAAAATAGCTCGTCAAGAGTTGGGAAGTTTGAATTTGTAAGTATAGACCATGAATTACTTACTCTTAAATACAATTGGTCTTCCCCAACCCATGTGCCATATAGTAGTGTTAAATTTTGAGTTGATAGGAGGTGTAATCTGGAAGGAATAGTTAATGGTAAGCCTGATAAACTTTCTTGCCATGATTGCCCTTTGTTAGTGGAACGAAGAATTCGCCAATTTAAATTATCAGTATTTCCGGTACAATATAAAGTCCCTTTTTCGCCTTCGGCAAAAGAACTTACAAGATTGAAAAAGGCAATGTAATTGCTTGTCAAGTTAATCCAATTTTCTCCATTATTATCAGTTCGATACATGGCGTCACTGCTTGCACTAATTGAACCTTTAATATATAAACTGGAAGAATCGAACCCTAGAAACGAAGGAGAATTTACTGCGGGAAAAACGCTGTTAAACCATTGACTTCCGTTGTTGTTTGAGGTCAATAGTTTTTCTGAATTAACCCCATTCACAAAGTAATAGAGTTTGGAGTCATTTAAATATATTTTAGAAAAATTGACAGAGCTTAAGGTTGGTTCGGCATAGTTAACAGAGCTTAAGTTATTAAATGATTCATAAAGTCCATCAAACTGGCACGAAAGATAAGTCTTGTTTGAAAGTTGAATTCCACTTAAACAATTGGTGGCTAAAATATTGTCATTAAAAATGCTAAAAGAACTACCAGTATCAGCCGAGAGAAATAAATTTAGATTATTGCCATAAAACAAGCTGTCTTTCGATTTTACTTTATAAGTTATTGGGTTAATATCAGTTGAAAGGAGGTTAGATTGTAAATCCCAAGTGGTAAAAGGACTTTTAACAGAATAGACTTGAACAAAGTTGTTTTTGTTGGCGTAGATACTGCCAAAATCACTAATCGTACTTATTGCTTGAATTTGTGCCAATGAATCAATGCCAAGATCACCCTTTACCCATATCGTGTCGCCTTGAAGTCTATAGAGTTGGATAGAGTCATTGGATTTTAAAAGAATAATTGGAAAGGTGTCAATTATAGCTATGTCTATGAATAAACGATCCATAGGTAGTCCGTTTAAAATAATGGACTTAAAGCGGTTGGAATCCGTGTTAAACTCATTTAAGATATTATCAGAACCTTCAACATATAATTGCTTCCCCAAAACTTCCATAGGCTTTGGACTAGATGGTTTAGTAGCACCTATGTTTTGCATTAAATTCCAAGTAGTACCAGAGTCAGAACTGGTATAAAGCATTAAATTATTTTGATTAAAAACTAGAGTGAATAAGGAATCATTAAAATGTTCAATGTCCAAAACTTCTCCCTGAAAGGATGGAAATAGTGTGTCCCAAACTAATGAATCTGGCAATTTTCGATAAAAAGTGGGGTTGGTGCTAGTAAAATCAGAGAGTAGTAAGAGGTTGTTTTCACACTCAAAGGCAAGGTAATCTCGATCGGTTATCTCGTTAGTATTAAAGAATCTAGGACTTATTTTATTCCAAACAGATTCATTATTTCCATTACTGTAAATCCCCCCGCTTGTAATGGTATAGGTAGTATTTTGACTCGATTCTATGGAGACTATTTTTCCGCCAGTTAAAAAATCAGTCTCCGTCCATTGTGAAAAAGAATTGATTTCTACCAATAAAAATATAATGGAAAAAAGAGTTGGTATGACTGATTTATTTGGCAATTTTTTTTGTTGATTAATTATAAATATACGCAGAATATTGAGAGTTGAATTAATTGAAACTTCAACTCTATTGAAAATGCAATTATTCATATGTAATTTGCAGCCCGAACTCAAGAAGTAAGAATTAATGGACAAACAGGCCGCAAAAGGTAAAATTGAAGAGTTGAGTAAGTTATTGGATGATCATAATTATCAATATTATGTTCTTAGTAGGCCTGTTGTAACTGATTTTGAGTATGATCAGCTTATGGACCAGCTAATTCTATTAGAGAAATCATTTCCTGAATTATTGAGTCCCAATTCGCCATCACAGCGAGTTGGTGGAGAGATCACAAAAAACTTTGAAACAGTTCAGCATAAAACACCCATGCTTTCGTTGGGAAACACTTACTCAGAAGAAGAGTTAATTGAGTTTGACCAAAGGATACGAAAAGAAATTGGGGATAATTTCGAATATGTTTGTGAGCTAAAGTTTGATGGACTAGCGGTTTCACTAACCTATAAAAATGGAGTTTTGGATAAAGCGGTTACTCGTGGAGATGGAACACAAGGAGATGTAGTAACAGCAAATGTTAAAACAATCAAAACGCTTCCAATTGCGCTTAAAGAAAAAGGATACCCTGAAGAGTTTGAAGTACGCGGAGAAATTTTCATGCATAAAGCGGCATTTGCAAAGCTAAATGAAGACAGGGTCCTTAATAGTGAACAACCTTATGCAAACCCAAGAAATTTCGCATCGGGAACTATTAAAATGCAAGACAGTGCAGTGGTGGCAAAACGACCGTTAGATTGCTTTTTATACTTTTATGTAGGCGAAGAATTATTTTCAACTCATTTAGAAAGCCTAAAAGCACTTAAAGAATGGGGTTTTAGAGTGTCTGATCACCACAAGTTGTGTCCAACGATGGATGAAGTTATAGCATTTATAAAACATTGGGATGTTGAACGTGATAACCTTAGTTACGATATTGATGGGATTGTAATTAAAGTAAATGAAAAGCAACAACAAGATGAGCTAGGATTTACTGCTAAATCACCCAAATGGGCAATATCTTATAAGTTTAAAGCCGAACAAGTAGAAACACAATTACTGGAAATTACTTATCAAGTTGGTCGAACAGGTGCAATTACACCGGTAGCTAATTTAAAGCCTATTCAATTGGCCGGCACTGTTGTAAAGCGGGCATCCCTATATAATGCTAATGAAATTGAACGACTAGGAATATGCATTGGTGATGTTGTTTACCTAGAAAAAGGGGGTGAAATCATTCCGAAAATTGTAGGTGTTAATTTTGGGAAACGTAAAGAAGGATTAATAAAAGTTAGTTATCCTACAAATTGTCCTGAATGTCAAACACCATTAGTTAGAGAAGAAGGGGAAGTAAATCATTATTGCCCTAATACCACAGGGTGTAAGCCACAGTTAGTGGGAAATATTCAGCACTTTATCGCAAGAAAGGCAATGGATATTGAAGGAATAGGGGATGAAATGGTTGATCAGCTTTTCAGCGCTGGTTTAATTCAAAACTATAGTTCAATCTATCAATTACAAAGCAAAAAAGACGAGCTATTAGCTTTAGATAGAATAGGGGAAAAGTCGGTAGATAATTTATTGGCTGGAATAGAAAATTCTAAAAGTATTCCTTTCGAAAAAGTGTTATTTGCTCTAGGAATTAGGTTTGTTGGGAGTACAGTTGCAAAGAAATTAGCCAAACATTTTAAGTCGTTACAGAATTTAAAGAAGGCTACAAAAGAGGAATTAATTTTAGCAGATGAAATAGGAGAACGAATAGCAGATAGTGTACTTTCATTTTTTAATAACAAAGAAATGAATGATATTCTGGAGCAATTAGTAGCTGCCGGACTGTGTTTTGAAATTAAAGAAGATGCCTCTAAAAGTCTAAGTGATAAGTTAAATGGACAATTGTTTGTTGTAAGTGGTAAGTTTGTAAAGTTGGGAAGAGATGAATTAAAAGAAATGATAGAAGCCAACGGTGGAAAAGTTTCAACTTCAATTTCTGGAAATACTGATTATCTTGTTGCGGGCGACAATATGGGGCCTAGTAAACTCAGTAAAGCCAAGAAGCTCTCAATTCCAATTATAAGTGAAGATGACTTTCTCAAAATGCTCATATGATTAAGAAATACGAAACATTTAGACGTAAACTGGCTTTGGCTCGAATACAAGCCAAGCTAAAAAGGAGAAAAGTACCTCGCTCAACAGTTAACTTTGAGCAAACTACTGATATTGCACTAATTCTATATGCAAAGAATGAAATGGAATTAGAGGCTTTACAAAATTTCAGAAAGGATCTAATTGGAATGGGAAAAAAGGTAATATGCATTGTCTATTGTTCAGAAAAGAACATGGAATTGTTTCAAAAAAGCATACCTAATATCACCTATATAACAAAGAAAGATTTTAATTTTTGGAGATTACCAAAGTCAAGAGCAGCAGGAGACTTTATTAAAACAAGGTGTGATATAGTTGTGGATCTAACTCAAAGTAAACACTTTGAAACAGCCTATTTAGTTGCTTTGAGTAGAGCAAGTTACCGAGTTGGAGTTTTTCAATCTGATTTAAAAGAATGTTATGATTTTATGATTGACATGAAAAATAACGAAAATGTAAATGCGTTTATCGATCAGCTTAAGAAGTATTGGAACATGATTAAAGTCGATGCAAATGTATAAAGGTACCGGAATTGCCATTGTTACGCCTTTTAATTCAAAAGGAGAAATAGAGTATTCTAGCTTAGAAAATCATATCAATTTTTTAATTGATGGTAAAGTTGAGTACTTGGTAGTATTAGGTACAACCGGCGAATCTCCTGTACTTTCAAAAGTAGAAAAACAAGACATATTTGAGTTCTGCTCAAAAACAGTGAATGGAAGAATTCCTTTAGTAGCTGGTATTAGTGGAAACCACACTGCAGAAGTAGTTATTGAAGCCAAGAACTTTAATATAAAAGGGTATACGGCTATTTTAAGTGCTAGTCCGGGTTACAATAAACCTACCCAAGAAGGGATTTATCAGCATTATAAAGCTATTTCTGAAGCAAGTAATCTGCCAATAATACTTTATAATGTACCAGGTAGAACTTCCTCTAATATTAGTGCAGAAACAACTTTAAGATTAGCTAGAGATTTTAAAAACATTGTAGCGATTAAAGAAGCTTCAGGAATGCTTGAGCAGGTGATGGCAATACTAAGTCAAAAACCTGAAAAATTTTCAGTAATATCTGGCGAAGATGCATTAACCCTTCCAATGATAGCTTGTGGAGCCGATGGTGTAATTTCCGTTGTAGGAAACGCTTTCCCTTATGAATTTAGTGAATGTGTTAGGTTAGCACTAAAGGGCGAGTTTAAAGAAGCAAAAGTCATACACTACAGATTGCTTAAGTTTATCGATTTGTTATTTGCAGAGGGCAATCCTGGTGGAGTAAAGGCTGCTTTAAAAGTGTTGGGGGTAATGGACGAGAATATGCGTTTGCCTTTAGTTCCAATTTCCAATCAACTTAGGGCGCAAATTAAAGTCGAGGTGTCAAAAATTAAAAGCGCATAAAAAAACCGAAGCATAAACTCCGGTTTTAATTTTAATATAATAACTAAGAGTATTTCTTAGTTATTTTTCATGTTTTGAACTTCAATACGGATATCTTGAGCTAGTGTTTTAAGATCTTGCATTCCTTTTCTAACACGAGTTCCTGCTGCAGCATTGTTTTTGTTATAAAACTTGTCTGCATCAAATTCTAATTCTTCTATTAAAGCTTTTAATTGGTTATATTTTTTCATTTTAATGTGATTTGGGTTCGTAACTGTTAATGTCAAAAGTAAAATCTTATTTACGAATTCTCAATTTTTTTTATAGAGGAATACTAAATAAGAACGTTAAATTAATACTTTAAAAGCAATTTGCGAATAAATTATGAAAAAATTTAAGCACTAAGCATCAATCATTAAATCTTTGCTTTCATATTGCTTGTCATCTAGCTTTTGTTTTATCTCACTAAATGCAACTAATGTCTCCTCAACATCATTCAAAGAATGAGCTGCAGTAGGTATTAATCTTAACATTAATTGTCCCTTTGGAATTACTGGATAAATAACAATAGAACAGAAAATATTGTAATTTTCTCTTAAATCATGTATTAAAGCTAAAGCTTCAGGTACGCTTCCTTGTAAGAATACGGGAGTAACACATGAATTGGTTTTACCTAAGTTGAAACCACGTTTAGTTAATCCACTTTGAAGTGCATTAGTTATTTTCCAAAGATTTGCTTTGTGCTCAGGTTGAGTTCTTAATACCTCTAACCTCTTGCGTGCTCCAACTACTAGTGGCATTGGTAACGACTTAGCAAAAATTTGTGAACGCATGTTGTATCGTAAATACTCAACTACTTGCTTATCACTAGATATAAAAGCACCAATGCTAGCCATTGATTTTGCAAAAGTTCCAAAATAAACATCAATTTCATCTTGACAACCTTGCTCTTCACCTGCTCCAGCTCCTGTTTTACCTAATGTTCCAAATCCATGGGCATCGTCAACAAATAGTCTGAAACCATATTTTTTCTTTAATGGAATAATGCTTTTCAAGTCTCCTTGAACTCCACTCATTCCAAAAACACCTTCAGTAATTACTAAAATAGCACCACCTGTATCATCAGTAATGTTTTTAGCTCTCACTAATTGCTTTTCTAAATTTTCAATGTCGTTGTGAGTGTAAACAAAGCGCTTACCTTGATGTAATCGAACTCCATCAATAATACATGCATGTGATTCGGCATCATATACAATAACATCTCTTCTATCAACAAGTGCATCAATGGCACTTACCATTCCTTGATAACCAAAGTTTAAAAGGATAGTATCTTCTTTCTTAACAAAATCACTTAATTCATTTTCAAGTGCTTCATGTTGTGAAGTATTTCCAGACATCATTCTAGCTCCCATGGGAAATGCTAAACCAAAATCTTTTGCTGCTTGTGCATCTGCTTCTCTTACTTCGGGTCTGTTTGCTAAACCTAAGTAGTTGTTTACGCTCCAAACAAGGCGCTCTTTTCCAGAAAACATCATTCTAGATCCGATTTCCCCTTCTAGCTTTGGGAACATGTAATAACCTTCTGGTGTGTTTGAATATCTTCCTAATGGGCCTCTATTCTGTAATAATTTGTCAAATAAATCCAAGACTTGTTGATTTAAAGTTTAAAAAATGTCTAAAAGTGGTTGCAAAAGTACAGTTTAAGCCGTTATTTATCAATAAATTCGTCACTTGTATTTTTGTTCACTTAGTTAACTTAGCTAAAACAAATCAAATATCAGCATGAAGATTGTCTTTTTCGGTACCCCAGATTTTGCAACTGCCACATTAAGCGCAATTGTTTCAGCAAATTACGATGTTGTTGGAGTGGTAACTGCGCCCGATAGAAAAGCTGGAAGGGGAAGAAAAATTTCAGAGAGCTCAGTAAAAGAATTTGCGAATAAACAATCTTTAAAATTACTTCAACCAACAAATCTTAAGAATGAAGAGTTTATTTCAGAACTAATTGCGCTAAAAGCGGATGTTTTTGTCGTAGTTGCTTTTCGTATGTTGCCAGAAGTAGTTTGGGCAATGCCGCCAAAAGGAACATTCAATATACACGCTTCATTATTGCCTCAATATAGAGGGGCGGCACCTATAAATTGGGCCATTATAAATGGAGAGAAAAAAACAGGAGTGAGCACTTTCTTTTTACAACATCAAATTGATACAGGTGAAATTATTGGCCAAGTGGAAACCAAAATTAAGGAGAATGATAATGTAGAAGATTTGCACGACAGGTTAATGTTAGAAGGAGCTAAACTTGCCGTAAAAACACTTGGAGCTATTGAAAATGGTAAGGTCAAAAGTACGCCGCAGCCAACTGATATTTACATACAACACGCACCTAAAATATTTAAAGAAACTTGTCAGATTAACTGGAATCAAGAGGCAAAGAAAGTGCATGATTTTATTCGAGGACTTTCGCCGTATCCAGGAGCTTATACCTTTTTAAAAACAAAACAATTGAAAGTTTTTAAAACAAGTAAAACAACAGAGACTACCAAGCTTGATCCAGGTGTATTTACAACCGATGGAAAAACCTCAATAGCTATTGCCACTGCAAGCGGACTACTAAAGCTTGAAGAAATTCAATTAGAAGGAAAGAAGCGGATGAATACGGAGGAATTTCTAAGAGGTTATTCAAACCTTTTCGATTAAATTAAAATTGAGCTTAATTTTAGTAGCTTAGCACAATCACAAACTAAAGGAATCTCCCTATTTTTTCTACATTATTAAGTATATCACCAATCGATTGGTTAGTGTTTGGCTTGTATATTTTAGCCATACTTTTTGTGGGATTCTACTATTTTAACAAGACTAAAACTGCCGATGACTATTTTGTAGGCGGACGAAACTTAAATTACTTTCATATAGGGCTTTCTGTTGTTGCTACCGATGTTGGTGGTGGTTTTTCAATTGGACTTGGAGGCCTTGGTTTTACAATGGGTTTAAGTGGTTCGTGGCTTTTATTCACAGGGCTTATTGGAGCTTGGATGGCAGCAGTATTGCTTATTCCTCGAGTTTATAACCTTGGTTTAAAAGGTAATTTCTTAACCTTTCCGGATATATTTAAATCATTTTACGGGGTGAAAGTGGCTATGATTGCAGGACTAATTTCTGCAATTGGTTACTTAGGCTTTACCAGTTCACAAGTGCTTGCTGCCGCTAAATTGGCTACGGCAACTTTTGACCAATTAGATATTTCTACAGCACTTTGGGTAATGGGAGGATTTACCGTTGTTTATACAGCCATAGGTGGAATTAAGGCGGTAATTTTCACAGATACTTTTCAATGGATAATTCTTCTTTCAGGCTTACTTTTTGTGGGTATACCGGTGTGTTATGTCCAGCTTGGAGGTTGGGAAGTGATTTCATCTCAACTTGCGCCCGAATTTTTATCACTTACCAATATTGATTGGATAACTATCATAAATTGGTCGATCACAATAATTCCAATATGGTTTGTTGGAATGACTTTGTATCAAAGAATTTATGCCAGTAAATCAGAAAAGGAAGCAAAAAAAGCATGGTTTTTAGCTGGTTTGTTTGAATGGCCTGTTATGGCTTTTATGGGAATAATTTTGGGAATGTTTTCACGAGTGGCACTAGAACAAGGTTTACTTGGAGCACAATATACTCTTGAAGGTTTTGATCCTGAGCTTGGTTTGCCCTTAATGATTAAAACCTTTATGCCTGTGGGATTGTTAGGTGTGATATTGGCTGCGTATTTTTCGGCAATATTATCTACAGCCGATAGTTGTTTAATGGCTGCATCAGGCAACACAATAAGTGATTTATTTAGAATAAAATCTACTGGGAGTAAATTTATAAGAATCTCACAGTTAGCTACTTTAGTAATAGGAGTTTTCGCAATTATAATTGCCACCTATTTGCAAAATGTACTTGAGTTGATGTTGTATTCTTATGCCTTTATGGTCTCGGGATTATTAGTACCGCTAGTTGCTGCCGTGTTCTTTAAACAAACTAATGCGTGGGCTGCAATTGCCTCCATGATATTTGGTGGTTTTACTACGTTGTTTTTAATTGTTGGGGACTATAGTTTGCCCTTAAAATTAGATCCCAATGCATTTGGTATCAGTATGTCACTAGGAAGTTTTATTCTAGTCTCAAAATTAATGAAATATGGAAATAAGTATTTATAGAAAGTTAGAATTCGAAGCAAGTAGTCATATAAAAAATGAGGTTGCAGATTTCTTATTTGAGCACCTAGATGAGTATGGTGATGCCAAAGAAGATATAGCTAAAGCTATTGACTATGCCCAAAATAAAGGTGGATTTTTAGCTGTTGGAACAGAAAACATAAATATTGTTGGAGCAGTAGTTGTAAACGAAACTGGTATGACTGGTTATATTCCGGAAAACATCTTGGTTTACATTGCTGTAGATAAATCAACTAGAGGGAAAGGATACGGCAAAGCATTAATGAAAAAAGTAATGGAATCTGCCGAAGGGTCTATAGCTTTGCATGTTGAGCCAGATAATCCTGCAAAAAAGCTGTATGAAAAATTAGGTTTTGAAAATAAATATTTAGAGATGAGGTATTCTAAATAAAATGGAAATAAATCCAAGTGACATAGAAAAATTAATAAAGCTACGTAAGGCAATTCATGCTGAACCAGAGCTTGCTGGAGAAGAGTTTAAGACGCGTGAAAAGGTTAAAGCTTTTTTATCTGCAAACGCCCCACCTTCTGTGTTTTTGGAATTAGGTAGAACAGGCTTGGCAGCTATTTATGATTTTAATAATCCTGGGCCAACGGTGTTGATACGATCTGAACTTGATGCCTTACCTATTGCTGAGGTGAATGATTTTGAACACAAATCTACTAGTGCAGGAAAAGGACATAAATGCGGTCACGATGGACATTCAACTATGCTATGTGGTACTGCAATGCTATTAAAAACAGTAGAAAACTTTAAAG
>JBLIDK010000037.1:0-21530 GCA_047632595.1 Sphingobacteriales bacterium | reverse complement strand
ATATTTACCATTCACGGCACACAAAAAAAACCTCAACAACTAGCTTGTTGTTGAGGTTTAATAATTTTTTTTACCTTAATAAAAACCTGAAGCAGTTATTCAGGACGGGTCACTTTAACTGTTGTTCGTTTTGAAGCTTTAATCCAAATAAAATAAACTGCAATTAGGTAGGCGAGGTAGCTTAATACTTCAATAAGTGTAGGATTTCCATTGTAGCCTAAAACACTTTTAAAGACACTTCCAATAACTCCTTTTTCATGAAGAAGAGGGAAGCTTCCATCAGCTAAGACCGCTGGATTAATATCCCAAACGTGTTCTATTATTATTGGAATCCACCCAGCTTCTTGAAGTTCGTGGACACCGTGAGCGGTTAATCCTGCAGCTATAAGTATTAAGAAGATGCTAGTAATATTGAAGAATTTCTTCATGTTGAAACGCATAGCACCTTTAAATAATAGATACGCTAAGGCTATTCCAATAAATATCCCAATAATAGCACCTAATAAGGGCTCCCAGACGCTTCCACTTCGTTGGTTAATAGCGTTAAGGAAAACTACTGTTTCGGCTCCTTCTCTTAGTATGGCAAAGAATACGAGCATGAAGATTCCTGTTTTCTTGGAGTCTTCCTTGGTTTGCTCTAATCCTTGGGTAAGATCAGCAGCAATGTTTGTGTTTTTTGCATACCAAACTATCATGTAGGTAAGGAAAACCACCGTTACCAACATGGTAATTCCTTCGAAGATGTATTCGTTCTTACCTTCAAATCCGCCTGCCAATGCATTAAACGCCCATGCGATTATTAAAGAGCCAATAATGGCAGATCCAATAGCAATGTTTACGGTACGTTTTAGGTCTGTTTGACCTGTTTTGGTTAGGAAGCCGAAAACGATTCCTACAATTAAGGCCGCTTCAAATGCTTCTCTAAAGGTTATTATTAAGCTTTCTAACATTTCTTTTTGGTTGAATTGTTGGCACAAAGACAATTTTTCATTAATGTTTTAGAAATCCCTATTGTTAGTGAATTTCATTTGTCTGCGGTTTGGGTATTCCCTCTGTTGCAAAAGAACCATTTAGGTTTTAAAGCAATTTCTCAAAACCTTCTAGGGGCAATTGATGTCTCTGAATTATCAACAGGTTTCTACTTTGCAAAATTCACCTTCCAAAACGGAAATAAAATTTCAAAGCAACTAGTAATTGAATAAAAAGTATTAGCCTTTCTTCAAAAGGAGAGGCTAATTTTTATTTTCTATAAAGCACAGTTTGCGCCGCATCCACTATATCCTTTGGATGTGGACCATATGCATCAACATACACCTTAGAATAAGGCATTGGAACATCAGCACCACATACTCTAACTATCGGTGCATCTAAGTAATCGAATGCATCTTTTTGCAATCTATAAGCAACTTCTGATGAGATTGAGGCTAAAGGCCAAGCCTCTTCAACAAAAACCATTCTATTTGTTTTCTTAATAGAATTAATTAAAGTGTCTGTGTCAAGTGGACGAATTGTTCTTAAGTCAATTAGTTCAACACTTATTCCTTGCGCTTCTAATTCTTTAGTTGCTTCAATTGCCATTTTTACAATCTTACCATAAGCGGCAATTGTAACATCAGTTCCTTCTTGAATAACTTTAGCCTTACCGATTTCAATAAGGTATTCCTCTTCAGGAACTTCTCCTTTATCGCCATACATAACTTCCGATTCCATAAAAATAACTGGATCGTTGTCACGAATAGCAGTTTTCAATAAACCTTTTGCATCTGCAGGGTTTGAAGGAACTACTACTTTAAGTCCTGGGCAGTTTGCATACCAACTGTCAAAACTTTGGCCGTGTTGAGCACCAAGTTGACCAGCGCTACCTGTTGGACCTCTAAATACGATAGGCACATTAAATTGCCCACCGCTCATGCTGTACATTTTAGCCGCTGCATTAATCACTTGGTCAATTGCAACAAGCGAAAAGTTGAATGTCATAAATTCAATAATAGGACGAAGGTTATTCATTGCCGCTCCTACTCCAATACCTGCAAAGCCTAATTCAGCAATTGGAGTATCAACAACTCTCTTATCACCAAACTCATCTAGCATTCCTTGACTTACTTTATACGCGCCATTGTATTGGGCTACTTCTTCACCCATTAAGAAGATGTTTTTATCTCTTCTCATTTCTTCATTCATGGCCTCGCGAAGGGCTTCTCTAAATTGAATTGTTCTCATCTTAATTTTATTGAATGCGACAAATATAGGTAATGAAAATATTCCATCCACAAAAAAGCCTTAGAGATATTTTCCCTAAGGCCTTTATTTTACTTTTAATCTGTTTAGTTTAATTAATTTACTACAAATTTATTAACCATTTTTTCACTACCAGTTTCAATATCAACTGAATAGGTTCCTGGTGTTAATTCAGAAACGTTTATGCTTTTTGACGTTTGTCCGTTTAATACTTTTTGTCCGATTGCGTTATATATTACATATTTCACAAGACGATCGGTATTAATATTAAGAAAATCGCTAGTTGGATTAGGATAAACACTCATATTGAAAGTATTATTTGTTGCAATTGATGTTTGCGCTTCAACAGTGATATAGCCCTCTTTAGTTTCTGTAGTTGAACCAACCCCATTTGTAGCTGTTAATGAAACTGTATATACTCCAGACGTTTGATAAACTTTTATTGGGCTTTTTGTATCACTGGTTGTACTATCACCAAAATCCCATAAATAGTCAGTTGGACTTCCTGTTGTTTTATCAGTAAATTCAATTGGTTCATTTATAAGTACTGATTCTTTACTTACTACAAAATTAGTACTCGGTAGTTGTGGAGTTGTTTGTGCAGACTCAATCTTAATTCTTTTAATTCCAATGTGGTCATTATTACAAAATGACGCTAATTCAGATTGAATTTGATAAGTCATCCATCTAAACTGAATATATGGCTTCTCTTCAACATCTACAGGCAATAGTGTAGGGCCAAATTTTGTAGTGTCACCTACCAGCCCTGTTGTTGCTACATAATTATCGTCAACAACAGAAGTCCAGTCAGAAATATCGTCTAATCTATATTGCAACTGAAGTCTTCCATCAACATTTGGAGCATCTGCAATTAAATAGGCTTCCCAATAAATTGAAATTTCTTTACATCCAATTGTATTCATAGCAACTGCAATTGCAAATGGATTAACATCTTCACAGCCAGATTTTATAGAAATCCCTTCTGGGAATCCTTCATTTGTAATCTGACCAAGATTCCCCGTACCCTTTCCACCAAGTTCAAAATCGCCATCAGGGTGAATATCGGTACCAAAACTTCCATCTCCTGCGTCTACACCTGCAACCTGAGGAAGATTCCATCCAGCCATAAAATCGGCATAAACACTAGAACTTGGATCATTTATCCCTTGAAAATCGAAAGTTGCATTACTTAATGAATAGGCAATTGGGTTTGTTTGTGCGCTAACTGACACATAAATAATCATCGCAAAAAGCGAAAAGCAAAGGTTTTTCATAGTAAGTTAAATTTAAATTATTAATTAACTGAGTAACATAATAGTTCGTTATAGGCTTTATGGACCTATAAACAAGGTGCTAATGTACTATATTTTTATAAAAAACAAGAAATTCGTAACCTGATTTAGTCAATTATTTGCAATCAGACAATTCACCAACTAATAGTAATTAAACTCAATAATATGTACCTTTGGCAACGAAAACAAACGCAATGAATACTACACTATTATTTATGGGTTTAGGAATGCAAGAAATTCTTTTAATCCTACTAGTTTTAATTCTACTTTTTGGTGCTAAAAAAATTCCTGAATTGGCCAAAGGACTTGGTAAAGGAATAAGAGAGTTTAAGGATGCGTCGAGCAATGTAAAAAAAGACATTGAAAAGAGCATGAATGATGATTCTTCTGAAGACAAAAAGTCTTAAATAAACATGAATTTTCCGTTAAACATTTTAGATGTTCAGAAAGACATTTCTTCTGGATCAACGTCTTGCATTGAAATTGTAGATGAATATTTAGCTCGAATTGAAGAATACAAGAGGTTAAATGCATTTATCGAAGTGTTTAACAGCGAGGCAATTGAGCGCGCCAAAGAAATAGACCAAAAATTTGCAAACGGCACACAAGGCAAACTTGCTGGACTAGTTATAGGAATCAAAGACATGATTTCCTATGTTGGTCATGGTGTAAGTGCTTCTTCCAAAATTCTAGAAGGATTTGAAGCTGTTTACAACTCTACAGTTGTTCAACGTTTGTTAGATGAAGATGCAATAATAATCGGTAGACTAAATTGCGATGAATTTGCAATGGGTGCTTCGAATGAAACTTCGTTTTACGGAAACGTTTTAAATTTTGCAGATGAGACTCGCGTTAGTGGTGGCTCTTCGGGTGGTTCGGCAGTTGCTGTTCAAGCTAACTTATGTATGGCTTCGTTAGGAACAGATACTGGTGGTTCAATACGACAACCTGCATCTTTTTGCGGGATTTACGGCTTAAAGCCTACCTACAGCAGAGTTTCCCGTTACGGAATTATTTCATACGCTTCTTCTTTCGATCAATGCGGACCACTCACCAACTCGATAGAAGATGCAGCTTTAATAATGGAAGTTATTTCAGGTGCTGATGGTAAAGATGCTGTAGCTTCAAAAACTAAAGTTGGTAATTATTTAAATGAATTATCAACTGATCAAGATTTTAGCATTGGCTTATTAAGTGAACCTCTTAAAAGTGAGGGGATGGATAAGGAGATTAAAGATTCTATTTTGAGTCTTGCAGAAACTCTAAAGTTGAATGGCAATAAGGTTGAGGATGCTCATTTTGAGTATTTAGATTATGCAGTACCTACTTATTACATGCTGGTAACCGCAGAAGCAAGTTCAAATCTTAGTAGATACGATGGAGTTCATTTTGGCTACCGTAGTAAAAACGCTGTTGATTTAAATACAACTTACACTAAAAGTAGAACCGAAGGCTTTGGTGAAGAAGTAAGAAGAAGAATTATGCTTGGTACTTTTGTACTAAGTGCAGGATATTACGATGCTTATTATGCAAAGGCACAAAAAGCAAGAAGACTCATCAGGGACGCTACTTTAAAGTTGTTAGAAGAGCATGATTTTATCATGTTACCTACTTCTCCAACTACAGCTTTCCACATTGGTGAAAAAATAGACGATCCAATAGTGATGTATTTAGCTGACATTTTCACCGTTCAAGCGTCGCTTAGCGGATTGCCGGCTTTAAACATTCCACTAGGAATACACTCTAATGGTATGCCATTTGGTGTTCAGCTGATTGGAAGAAAATTTGAAGAAGGGAAGTTGTTAGCGATTGCAGCTAAAATTGAAAAAATGCAAAAAGCATTGAACAATTAATTTTTACGATACGAAATCGTAAAAGCAATTCGTTTAGGAGAGGAAATCATGAATAAAATTGTTCAACACATATTGGCTCTAGTTGTGGTAATAACATTTACTACTAATGCATTCGCATCTGGGAGCGATACGACCAAAAACAAATTACATCTTTTAAACAAAGAAGCAAAAATGGCTAAAATGGATAGCTTAATGTTTCTGGCTGATAGTTTAATTAAAGAATTTGAACTTTTAGAAGATTACGAAGCCTTTTTGGAGGGGCTTTATCCAACCACTGATGCCGATTTAACTTATCGCAGTGATGCAATTCCTGTATTTTCTGATGAAATATACGAACAACGCCTTAAAGCAATTCAAAAAGACATACCATTAGACTTTAATCAATATGTAAAAAATTACATTGATGTTTATACTTTAAAGCGTAGAGAACAAGTCGGTAAAATGTTAGGCATAAGCGACTATTACTTCAGTATGTTTAGCGAAGTATTTGCTGAAGCGGGAATACCAGATGAATTTAAACACCTAGCCGTTGTTGAATCAGCCTTATACCCTTTAGCGGTAAGTAGAGTTGGCGCAACTGGAATGTGGCAGTTTATGTATGCTACAGCATTACAATACGACCTTAAAATCAATTCTGAAATTGACGAACGAAGAGATCCTTACTTAGCAACAATTGCAGCTTCGCAATACTTTACAAGAATGTATGAAAAGTATGGTGATTGGTTATTAGTAATTGCTGCATACAACTGTGGTCCAGGAAATGTGAATAAAGCAATTAGACGTTCTGGAGGTAAAACCAATTTTTGGGAAATAAGAAGATACCTTCCAAGAGAAACCAGAGGCTATGTACCAGCATTTATAGCTGCAACTTATGCAATGAACTATAACGAAGAGCATAATATTTACCCAATTGCAAGTGAATATGATTTTAACACTGATACTATCATGATTAATCGCCCGATGACTTTTGATCAGATTAGCAGTGTACTAGATATTTCATTTGAGCATGTTCAATATTATAACAGTACTCTTAGAAAAGCACTAATACCTGAAAGCGCCTTAGAGAAACCAATTGCATTGCGATTACCAACAGAAAAGAAAGCAGAATTTTTACTTATAAAAGATTCCGTTTATGCTATTTTAGATAGTATAAGAGAAAATAACCCTCTATTTATTGAAGAGTATAAACCCTCTGTATTAACTGATGCACCTGAACTAGTTTATTATAAAATTAGATCAGGAGACAACTTAGGATACATTGGAGAGTGGTTTGGCGTGCCCCCTACACAACTTAGAAATTGGAATAATATTAGAGGAAACAATATTGTTGCAGGTAAAAGACTAAGAGTTTATGTTCCAAATAGAGATGTTTCAAAATATGAAAACATCAACCACATGACATTTGCACAAAAACAACGCATAAATGGTAGTTCTCCAAGAACAACTTTGGAAAGAACTCCAATTAAAATTGACCCAAACTCTACCTATTATGTAGTAAAATCAGGGGATACCCTTTGGGAAATTGCCAAGCAAATTGATGGCGTAACCGTTGCTCAATTAAAAAGCTGGAACAATATCTCTGATCACCGCGATATAAAACCAGGCATGAAAATAAAAATTGGCTAAGAATCCAATTTGTACTTTACAAAAGCGTTGTACCTTTAAGGCATGCTAAGAAATTCCATTTATTTAATCATTATTCTATTAGTAGGTTGTACTAATAATTCAGAATACGACAATTCTAAACCTATGGCAATTGGTCGTGGAGGGGAGCTTGTTGTTGTTATGAATGAAAACCTCTGGAAAACTAATTTTGGGAATGAACTAAACCAGCTCTTAACTCAAAACTATCTAGGTTTACCACAAGATGAACCTACGTTTACGGTTGCTCAAATCCCTGAAAAGGCTTTTACGAGTATTTTTAAAAAACAACGTAATTGTATTTTGCTAGGAGCGAATAATAAGGACCTTCCTCAATCACAATATCAGTTTGAAGACCAAAAGCCTAAACTATTCGTAGCAAAAAAAGATGTTTATGCAAATAACCAATTTGTAATTTATCTTAATCCCTATTTAAACACTGCTGAATTAAGTGATTTACTTAAACTTCAAGGCAGAAAACTAATGCTGTTATTAGAAAACATTGAACAGCAACGCTTAAAAGATTTCCTTTCTAAGAACTACAAAAAAGAACACAAAAAAGCAGTTGAAGATAATTTTGGAATAAAAATGAATATTCCTAAAGACTATACCTTAGCAACAAATGAAAAGGATTTTATGTGGTTTAGAAGTGAAACATCCAAAACCAGTTCGAATATTATTATTCATAAAAGACCTTATAACACTTCCAACACATTAGACTTTGCTTCAATTATTAATGTGCGAAATCAACTAGGCAAAAATCATATTCCAGGCCCTTTAGAAGGTACTTACATGAAAACTGAAACGCAGTTTTCAATTATCCCTTTAGAAACTGCAATATGCGGTAATTTTGCAATGGAGCTTAGAGGACTATGGCGACTTGAAGGTGATTATATGGGTGGGCCCTTTATTAATTATGCGGTGTACAACAAAAGTAAAAATGAAGTAATCTACTTCGACGGCTTTGTATACTCGCCTGAACTTGATAAGCGCGAATTTATAAGAAAGCTTGAAGCTGTTATTAAGACAGTTGAATTTTAATAAATAATCAATATTCCTCGACGAAGTTTTCTTTAAATTACAAGCAATAAGGTAATTTGTATCTTTGGTATTCCCACATGCATTATATGAACAAACAACGAGCAAAACAGCATCAAAAAGCAGCATTAGAGTATCACGAATCAGGGCGACCTGGGAAAATAGAAGTAATTCCTACAAAAGCCACAAACTCGCAAAGGGACTTAAGCTTAGCCTATTCTCCAGGAGTGGCAGAACCTTGTTTAAAGATTGCTGAAAACGTAAAAGACGTATATAAGTATACTGCAAAGGGGAACCTTGTAGCAGTAATTAGCAATGGAACAGCAGTATTAGGACTAGGAAATATTGGCCCTGAAGCATCCAAACCAGTGATGGAAGGAAAGGGTTTATTGTTCAAAATTTTCGCTGATATTGATGTATTTGACTTAGAGTTAAATGTAACCGAAGTTGATGAATTCGTGAAGATTGTTAAAGCTCTAGAACCTACTTTTGGAGGCATTAACTTAGAAGACATTAAGGCACCAGAATGTTTTGAGATTGAGCAAAAGCTCAAGAAAGCATTAAACATTCCTGTAATGCATGATGACCAACATGGAACTGCTATAATTTCTGCAGCAGCATTGTTAAACGCTTTAGAAATTCAGAAGAAAAAAATTGAACGAGTAAAAATTGTGGTAAGTGGAGCCGGTGCTGCAGCCGTTTCATGTACTAAATTATATATTTCTTTAGGTGCCCAGCCTAAAAATATATTAATGTTAGATAGTAAAGGCGTTATTACCACTTCTCGTACAGATTTAGATAAAAGTAAAAAGCTATTTGCTCAAAAATCCAATTGCAAAACTCTTAAAGATGCAATGAAAGATTCCGATGTTTTTATTGGACTTTCAAAAGGAGGAATTGTAAATCCAGAAATGCTAAAAACAATGGCCAAACGCCCAATAGTGTTTGCAATGGCTAACCCTGACCCAGAAATAGATTACGATTTAGCTTATAAAACTCGTAACGATATAATTATGGCAACGGGTCGTTCCGATTACCCTAATCAAGTTAACAATGTATTAGGCTTTCCATTTATTTTTAGAGGAGCCTTAGATGTGCAGGCAACAGAAATAAATGAAGAGATGAAACTTGCTGCAGTTTATGCTTTAGCAAAATTGGCGAAAGATATAGTTCCAGAATCGGTAAACTTAGCTTACAACAAAAGCAACATAGTTTTTGGAAAAGAATATATTATACCAAAACCTTTAGATTACCGCTTAATTACCTCTGTTGCACCTGCTGTTGCTCAAGCCGCCATGGACTCTGGCGTAGCAAATGTTAAAATAACAGACTGGGATAAATACCACGAAAGTTTACGTAAACGTATGGGCTTAGATGATACGCTAATGCGATCCATAATTGTTAAGGCAAAAAGTGATCCAAAACGTGTTGTTTTTGCTGAGGCAGATAATGTGAAAATTTTAAAAGCCGCACAAATTGTAAGTGAGGAGGGTATTGCAATTCCAATACTTTTAGGTGATAAAGAAAAAATTAAAGCAATTATTGAAGAAAACAACTTAGAACTGGGTGATATTGAAATAATAAACCCAAGAAAAGAGGATAAAAAAATTGAGGCTTACGGCGAAGTCTATTTTGAAAAACGTGGACGAAGAGGAATAACTTATTATGAAGCTACGAAAGCCATGTTAGACAGAACTCATTATGGCTCAATGATGGTTGAACTAGGTGAGGCAGATGCGCTTATTTCTGGATTAACTCGAAAATATCCTACTACAATTAAACCAGCCTTGCAAATTATTGGCACCGATCCAAATGTTACAAAAGTTGCTGGGATGTACTTGATGTTTACCAAAAAAGGTCCTTTGTTTTTTGCTGACACTACCGTTAATTTAAATCCAACTTCAGAAGATTTAGTAGCAATTGCAAAACTAGTTAGTGATTCAATTAAGAAGTTTAATATCGAACCAAGAATAGCCATGTTATCCTATTCTAATTTTGGAAGTTCGGAATCAGATAGCTCAACAAAAGTTAGAGAGGCTGTGGCAATACTTCATAAAGAATGTCCAAATATGATAGTAGATGGGGAAATTCAAGCGAATTTTGCATTAAATGAACAATTGCTTAAGGATAATTACTCGTTTTCAAAACTGGCAGGTCATAAGGCCAATACTTTAATATTTCCAAATCTTGATGCAGGTAATATTGCTTATAAATTACTTCAGGAAATGGGTACAGCTGAGGCTGTTGGCCCTATTTTATTAGGCATGAAAAAACCTGTACATATTTTACAATTAGGAAGCTCAGTTCGTGAAATTGTAAACATGGTAACCATAGCTGTGGTGGATTCACAAGCCAAGTCAAAGGCAATAATTCGCCCTACAAATGGAAAAGCTAAAGTTAAAAAGTCAGCAAGTGCTAAATAAATTCGGTATTAGTGGTAATTTCCATTATTAAGATTCTATACTAAAGAGCCAAAATTCCTTACATTCGCAGAGTTTGAATTAATACTAACAAAGAACCCAGAAATGGGTGCTTATTTTTAAATTAAATCGACCCAAAAGGTTTATAAATCAATGATAGCTTATATAAATGGAGATTTAGTTCTAAAAACTCCTACCCATGTTATACTCGATGTAAATGGAATTGGATATGATATTCATATTTCATTAACTACATTTTCGCACATTCCAGATTCTGGAAAATGCAAACTTCACACCTATTTGCATATTAAAGAAGATGCTCATACTCTTTATGGTTTTAGCAGTGAACAAGAAAAGGCCCTGTTTAGTGCCCTTATTTCAGTATCTGGAGTTGGCCCTAGCACCGGTAGAATGATTTTATCGAGCATGGAACCTCAGGATATAAGACATGCAATTATTACTGAGAACGTTGGTGTCATCAAAAGCATAAAAGGTATTGGACCAAAATCAGCTCAGCGTTTAATTTTAGAGTTGAAAGACAAGCTAATTAAAGAGAGTGACGAAGATAAAATAAATATCCTAACTGGAGGCAATACTGCAAAATCAGAAGCGTTATCAGCTTTGCAGTCTTTAGGTTTTACAAGAAACGTTGCCGAAAAAGCCATTCAAAAGGGCGAAAAGGACAAAGGAACGGGTATTCCTGTAGAAGAATTAATAAAATACGCATTACAAAACATGTAATAGCTTTAGGTTAAACAATATTTTGGTTGTTTGACCTATGATAATAAGTCCGCATTGGCTTGACGGTAAAAACGAAATTTTCAGTATTTAAATACAGTATTCCATTATTGCTATGCGGATGGGTTGTAGTAAGTGTATTTGCTGAAAATGGCACTATAAAAAACATCAATTTAGTTGATTATCATTTTCTTGAGCCAGATAGCAACGGAAAAGACACCTTAAAATACCCTTTAAAGCCAAAAGAATATAGCGGCACCTCAACTACGGGTGGATTAGATTTAAAAGATCCAGAAGGAGTTGAAAAGGACGTTGAATATGACTCAAAAACCAACCAATACATTATTAGTGAAAGGCTAGGACGCACTAATTACAGGCAACCTACTTACATGAGTTTTGAGCAATATGCCGATTACGAAGCGGAGCAAGCGAAACGTGATTATTGGAAAGAACGTAGTAATGCAGACAGGCTTCTTTCAGGCGGTAGTGGTCCACAATTACCTATAAAAAGTGATGCATTTGACCGAATTTTTGGCGGATCATCAGTAAATATTCGGCCTCAAGGATTTGCTGAACTAACTTTTGGCGTTCAAACTAGGGTAAACAATAACCCTGCGTTAAACGAACGTAGCCGTAAAATAACCAACTTCGATTTTGATCAAAGTATTCAAATGAATGTAGTTGGAAACATTGGTGACAAGTTAAAGTTAATCACTAACTACAATACTGAAGCATCCTTTGATTTTGAAAACCAAGTAAAAATTGAATACACTGGTTACGAAGATGAAATAATAAAGAAAATTGAGGCTGGAAACGTGAGTTTACCACTTAGCGGAACCCTAATACAAGGTAGTCAGAGTTTATTTGGAGTGAAGACTGAATTACAGTTTGGAAAACTTAGAGTTACTGCTGTTGCCACACAAGAAAAAAGTGATCGTAAAGAAATTACAATAAAGGGTGGGGCTCAAACACAAGATTTTGAAATTGCAGGTGACCAATATGATGTAAACCGTCACTATTTTTTATCTCATTATTTTAGAGATAACTATGAGCAATCTCTACAAAATTTACCAGTAATTCAAAGTAATGTTCAAATTTCTCAAGTTGAAGTTTGGGTAACAAACGATAGAAATGCCACTGAAAACGTTCGAGATATTCTTGCATTTATAGACTTAGGTGAGCCTTCAAACATTTTCAATCCAGCAAAGGCTAGTCCAAAATCAGGTCGCCCTTTTCCAGATAATAATGCCAACGCTTTAATTGACGGACTACCCACCGGTGCACGAAATACAAATTCAACCGATATTGTAAGTTATTTTAACGACGGAGATAACTACTCAAAATTGGTAAACGCTAGAAAATTAAATGATTCAGAATTTGATTTTCATCCACAATTGGGTTATCTCTCGTTAAACAGAGCGCTTAACTCTGATGAAGTATTGGCCGTTTCATATCGTTACTCAATAAATGGTGAACAATTTACAGTAGGTGAATTAAGTAGTGACATTCAAAAAACTGAACCTCCTACGTTTTTATATACTAAGTTGTTAAAGAACACGAACGTTAAAACCAACCTTCCTACTTGGGACTTAATGATGAAAAACATTTATTCATTTAATGGATTTCGAATTAGTCCAGAGGATTTTAGATTGGATATTCTTTACTTAGATAATCAAACATCAAATTACATTAACTACTTACCGGAAGGCGACATAAAACTTCAACCATTAATTCAAGTATTAAACGTAGATAATGTAAATACTTCAGGAGCCTCTCAACCCGATGGATACTATGATTTTTTAGAAGGAATAACCATTAACTCCAATAAAGGAACCATTATATTTCCTCTATTAGAGCCCTTTGGGGCTTCGTTGGCGGCAAAAATTAACAACACCCAACTAGAAGAGAAATATGTTTATCAAGAGCTTTACGATTTAACAAAATTTAGAGCACAAGAGTTTACCGATAAAAATCGTTTCCGACTTGAGGGTACTTACAAATCGTCGGTTAGTTCAGAATTTTCACTAAGCGCATTAAATATTCCAAAAGGTGCTGTAAAAGTTACTGCAGGTAGTCAAGAGTTGACGGAAGGCTTAGACTATACGGTTGATTACACATTAGGTAGAGTAAAAATAACAAATGAAGGTGTTTTACGATCAGGAAAAGACATTAGTATTAAAGTTGAAAGCTCTGCCTTGTTCGGAATTGTCCAAAAATCTTTAATTGGTACCCGATTTGATTATGCTGCTACTGATAAATTAAGTTTGGGTGGTACAGCACTTCGATTAAGTGAACGACCATTTACAAACAAAGTAAACTTAGGAGAAGAACCAATTTCAAACTCTATTTACGGTTTAGACGCAAACTACAGCACCGATAGTAGGTTTTTAACAGCTTTGGTAGATAAACTACCATTTATTGAAACAAAGGCTCCATCTTCAATTACAGCCTCAGCCGAATATGCCTATTTAAGACCAGGTCACAGTAAGGCTATTGATATTGGAGATGACAAAGGTGGAGTTTCATATGTAGATGATTTTGAAGGCGCACAATCAGTTATTGATTTAAGAAACCCATTTGCTTGGAACATAAGTTCCACACCAAAACTATTTCCTGAATCAGGGGTGATTAACAGTTTGGAAGTAGGTAAAAACCGAAGTTTGCTTTCCTTTTACAGGATTGACCAATTATTTTACGAAAACAACAGCGCCACTCCTAGCCATATTCGATCTGACGAAAATACAATCTCAGATGTTTTAGTAGCTCAATATTTGGAGCAAGATTTATTTCCAAGTAAATCACAAAATCCATTAGGACCCCAATTTCTTCAAACTTTTGATTTAACTTATTATCCCCAAGAGCGCGGTCCCTATAACTATAACGTAGACCGAATTCAAGCCGATGGAACACTATCCAATCCAAGTCAATCTTGGGCAGGTATCACGCGTAAATTAGAATCTAGTGATTTTGAATCATTAAACATTGAATTTATAGAATTTTGGGTGATGGATCCATTTCATAACAATCAAAATTCACAAGGTGGAAAGCTATACTTTAACCTTGGAGATGTGAGTGAGGATGTTCTTAGAGATTCTCGACAATCATTTGAAAATGGTTTGCCTCCAGATAGCGACCCCACTTTGGTTGACTCTACAAAATATGGTATTGTCCCTAAATTTTCGGCAATTGTAAATACTTTTGATTTAAATCCAAATTCAAGAGATGTTCAAGATGTTGGATTAGATGGTTTGGACGATCAATCAGAGAAGCAGTTTTTTAAAACAGATTTTTTAAACCAATTAAAAGCCAAGCACCCGGCAAATTCAGCAGCTGTAATAAACGCAGAAAAAGACCCTTCAGCAGATAACTATTTTCACTTTTTAAGTGGCGACCAAGATAGTAAACAAGCATCAATTATTGAACGGTACAAATCTAGAAACCAACTAGAAAACAATTCCCCTACTTCTGACCAAGCTCTCGCTATCACCGGTTTTGAAACTGGGTTTTACAATGCAATACCAAGTACAGAAGATATTAATGGTGATAACAATCTAAATGAAAACGAAGCATACTATCAATACGAAGTAGATATTAGCCCTCAGAGCTTTCGTACAGGAAACAGATATGTAACGGACAGCGTAGTGGTTGAAAAGACTTTACCCAATAACAAGGTTGAAAATGTTACCTGGTATCAATTTAAAGTTCCTATTAGTCAACCTGATGAGGTAATTAACGATGTTCAAGGCTTTAACTCAATTCGTTTTATTAGAATGTTTATGACTGGTTTCAATGAGCAAACTACCATGCGTTTTGGACGTTTACAACTGGTTCGTGGTGATTGGAGAAGGTTTACAAATTTACCAACACCTACTTCAGCAGTTAGAACTGACGATGATGACCAAACTACCTTTGATGTAACAACAATTAACATTGAAGACAACGGAAGAAGAACACCGATACCTTATGTTTTGCCTCCAGGACTTCAACGAGAAAGAGATATAACTAATCCAAGAGCTACAAACAACCTTCAAAATGAGCAGTCATTAGTATTACGTGTAGGAAACTTACAAGACGGTGATGCACGAGCTGCGTTTAAAAACATTGGGTTTGATTTTAGGTCGTACAAAAACATTGAAATGTTTATTCACGCTGAAGGCCCACAATTGAACGACGGTGATTTAACTGCATTTATCAGAATTGGTACTGATGTTACCAATAACTACTACGAATATGAAATTCCTTTAGTTGTAACTCAAGATGGACAAGCAGCACCTGAATTAGTTTGGCCCGATGCTAACAAATTTGAAATACCTTTAGATGTTTTACAAACAGGTAAACAGAGAAGGAACATAAGTGGTAAATCATTTTCAGACCCCTTTACTTTTGCTGATGGAAATAATAAAGTAACTATTTTGGGAGCTCCAGATTTAAGCAAGGTAAAAACAATAATGCTTGGTGTTCGAAATCCCCGGAAGGGAAATAACCAAGATGATGATGGACTAGCAAAGAGCGGGCAAGTTTGGTTTAATGAATTGCGCTTAAACGGATTTGAAGAATCTGGTGGTTGGGCTGCAACTGGAAGGGTAAACACTAAAATGGCTGATTTCGCAAACATTACTCTTAGTGGGCGAAGAGAAACTATAGGATTTGGTGCTTTGGAGGATAAAGTAAATGATAGAAACCGAGATGATAAAAAACGTTATGATGCCTCGGGTAACTTTGAACTAGGTAAATTCTTCCCAGAAGAAGCAGGTGTGAAAGTTCCGATGTATGTAGCTATTTCAAAAGATATTTCAACACCACAATATAGTCCAGCAAGTCCGGATATTGACCTAAGAAAAGTTATAGATGAACTACCACCAGACGATGCCGATTCCATTCTACGAATTTCAAGAGACATTACTACTTTAAAGAGTATCAACTTTACAAATGTTCGTAAAGAAAGGAATGCAAAAAAAGCTAAGAAAGCACCAATGCCTTATGATATTGAGAATTTTAATGCCTCGATTTCATATAGTGAGGCGGTTAGAACTAATTTCCAAATTGAGTACGACACCAATAGATTATACAACGCAAATTTAGGTTACACTTATAGTCCTAAAATAAAACCAATTAGGCCCTTTAGTGGAGTGAGAAATAAAAACCTACGAATTGTAAAGGATTTAAGCATTGAATACCTTCCAAATAACTTCAAATACGGCGTTAACATAGATCGTAAATATCAAACTGTTAAGCGTAGAAATATAAACAATGTTTTAGGCGCTCCTGAGCAAATTAATTACAATAAAGCCTTCAATATGAATAGAAACTGGGGCCTAAATTGGAATTTCACTCAGAACTTAAAGTTTGATATGAATGCCAATTATAGAAGTTTGATAAAAGAAGAACCAGACAAGGTTGTTGGCCGAATAGATAATGCAGAAGAGCATGCTTATATTAATCGTCAACTATTAGCCTTTGGAACAAATCAGCAATACAATCATACTTCCAATCTTAATTACAATGTTCCATTAAACAAAATTCCATTTTTCAATTGGACCTCAGTTAACGCATCATATGGTAGTGGCTATACGTGGACCGCACCGCCATTAGCTACTCCAAGCTTGAACAATACAATCAGTAACAACCAAACCTTCCAACTAAACACCAACCTTACTCTAACCTCTCTTTACAACAAAGTAAAATTCTTCAAAGACATTGATAAAAATGCAGAAAAGCGTAAACAATCGAATACTGCAGCTAAGAATGCACCGAGCGCTAGAGAACGGTTTCAAACAGGAATTAAAAATGTGCCAGACAGTAGTGCAAAAGACACTGTTAAGGAAAAGAAAGAAGGCATTCCAGAAATAGTAAGGATATTAGTTAAAGGGGTGCTTAGTGTGAAGTCTATTGGCGGGGTTTATAGTGTTACAAACGGTACAACAATTCCTAGTTACACCAATGACGTTGGAATATTTGGCTTAGACAATAACACATTCAGTCCGGGAATACCATTTGTTTTTGGAAACCAAAATGACATTAGACAAGGATTAGCGGATGATAGATGGCTCGAAACAGACACCTTGTTTAATTATAATTATTTAAGGGGTAATCGAAAAGACTTAAATTTACGATCAAGCATTGAGCCGTTTAAAGGATTTAGAATAGACTTAAATGCTACACGATCTTTAGGTTTTAATTATACAGAGCTGTTCTTTGTAGATCCATTGGATTTTTCTGTCGATAGTTTAACCTCAACAACTACTGGTTCTTTTAGCATGTCATACATAACAATTGGTACTGCTTTTGAAGAATTAAATGAAGACAGTGAGAGTCCTGTCGTAGAACGATTAAAAGGAAATAGGTTTACCATTGCAGAGCGTTTGGCTATTCAGAATCCAAATTCAATTGGAGTAGATTCAACCGGTTCACCAACTGGTTATAGAAACTCCTCTCAACAAGTTTTGCTTTATTCGTTTTTAGCAGCTTATCGCGATATACCAGCAGGTAGAATTACTTTGAATCCTTTTCCAGCTGTACCTATTCCAAACTGGCGAGTAAATTATAATGGGCTTGGAAAAATTCCTGCCTTAAAAGAAATATTCTCCAGTGTGAATTTGACCCACTCGTATAGAAGTGTTTACAGTATAGGAGGGTTTACCCAAACCGCAATTTATAAAGAAAATGGAGGCTTCCCAGATTCCATCGCCCAATCAGGAAACTTTATACCTAAATATCAAGCTAATGCCGCTACTATATCAGAGCAATTTGCGCCATTAATTGGTGTAAGTATAACAACCCGTTCAAATGTTACCTTAACTTTCGATTATAAAAAATCGAGAAATTTAAATTTAGGATTTAGTAGTAGTCAAGTTACAGAGCAAAGAAGTAATGAGTTTAGTTTTAGTGCTGGTTATAGAACATCAAACATTAATCTTCCAATAAATTTTGGGAATGGAGCTGTTAATTTGAAAAATGACATAAACTTTAGACTGAGGTTTTCGATACAACAGAACCAAGGAATTGTACACATAATAGATGAAAACAGATCCTTACCTAACACTGGTTCAACCATTACATCCATTAAACCTGAAATAGATTACGTAGTAAATGAGCGTTTGAACATAAATATATTTTACGACAGAAGAGTAACTGATCCCTTCACATCGCAAACTTTTAAGACATCTTTTTCTACCTTTGGCGTGAAAGTTAGATTTACTTTATCAAACTAATTTTCTTGGGTCTAAAAATATTCTATTTTTGGAACTGATAACGAATAATAAAATATGAACATACCTGAGAGTTTAAAATATACAAAAGACCACGAATGGATTCTAGTGGAAGGCAACGTTGCAACAATTGGCATTACTGATTTCGCGCAAAGCGAACTTGGGGATATTGTTTATGTTGATATTGATAAGGAAGGTGAAGATTTAGATCTTGAAGAAGTTTTTGGTACGGTTGAAGCAGTTAAAACTGTTTCTGATTTATTTATGCCAATAGCTGGAAAGATTACAGAGGTAAATCCAAAATTAGTTACTACGCCTGAATTAGTTAACGAAGATTCCTTTGGAGATGGTTGGATGATTAAAGTAGAAATGAGTGATTCATCACAACTTGAAAACTTATTATCTTCCACTGAATACGGAGAATTAATAGGAAACTAATTGATGATTAAATCCCTATGGCCTGCGGTTATTTGGGCATTTATAATTCTTGTTTTAAGCATTTTGCCAAGCAAGGATATTTCATCCATTAGTTTACTCAACTTTGAACATTTAGATAAAATCGCACACTTATTCGTGTACTTTGTTTTAGTGTTTCTGTTGATTTGGGGATTTAAGAAGCAATATAAGTATATTGGTTTTCGTTATTATGGTGTCCCAATAGCCTTTGCTATTGCTTTGAGCTATGGTTTGTTACTTGAAGTTATACAAACATTGTTTTTTAGTTATAGAACGGGTGACCTTCTAGATTTTGTAGCAAACACAATTGGATCACTACTTGGAAGTCTTTGCTATATCCTTGTAAAAGGCAAAAAAAAGGTAAATTTCAGGTAAAAGCCAATTAATGTTGTTAAAGTCTAATTAAACCTCGCAACAAATCATTGGTTAAACTTGTAGTTAATTAGTAAGTTTGTGAACCAATGTTTTTTAATGGGCGTTAATAGCCTTTTTGAAAGCTTAAGAATTTAATAAGAATATGGAACTTAAGAAAAAACCAGAAGTAGATTTACACAATAAACGTTCATTGTTTCTTCAAATCGGCCTTGCTGTGGCAATGCTATTAGTTTTATTGGCTTTCGAATGGAAGTCATTTGACAAACGTATTTCAAGTTTAGGCGAATTAGTTGTGGAAGAAGTGGAACAAGAAATTATTCCAATCACTGAACAACCTAAAAAACCACCACCACCACCACCACCACCTGCTCCACTTGAATTGGAGGTAGTTGAAGATGATGCTGAAATAGAAGAAGTTGAAATTAAAAGTACTGAAGTTGATGAAGACACTCGTGTAGAGATTATTGAAGCCCCAGCTCCGGAAGAAAATACCAACGAACAAGAAGTTTTCACTATTGTTGAAAACATGCCAGAGTTTCCTGGTGGTGAAGCAGCAATGCGTAAATACATTGGGAAAAACATTAAATATCCTAACCTAGCTCGTGAAAACAAGGTAGAAGGAACAGTATACATTCAATTTGTTATTAACCAAAATGGTGAAATATCAGACGTTAAAATACTTAGAGGTATTGGTGCAGGTTGCGATGAAGAAGCACTTAGAGTAATTAAGAAAATGCCCGCATGGGCTCCTGGTAAGCAAAGAGGAAAACCTGTAAGAGTTCAGTTCACGTTACCTGTGAAGTTTAAATTAAGTTAATGAAAAAAGTATGGGTGATACTAATCCTAATAATCCCTTTTTTAGCCGCTTGTGCTTCTAAAAAATGTGATTGCCCAGCATTTGCCAACATTGAAATAAATAAATAGACATGAAAATAGTAAAAATAGCAATCGTTTTAGTAGCAGTAACTTTCCTTATGGGAAGTTGTGCATCTACTCAAAGTGCAGATAATTGTCCAGCTTTTGGTACACCATCAAAATAATAGATTATCAAATAATTAAATTTAGTAGCCGACAATTGTCGGCTTTTTTGTTTTTTTTAAAAATCAAGTAATTGATAACAAGATATTAACATATTGAATTTATAATTCATTCCCGTTTTTTGCTATATGGAAGTTTCTTTAATTGAAAAAAAGCTAAGTAAATATGTCCCAATTGAATTTTGTGGAACCATTGCCCAGTGGATTTTTGACTATAAAATTAAAGTAAGAGTAACAAAGGCTAGAAAAACGAAACTAGGTGACTACCGTATTCCATCTAAATCAATCCCTTTTCACCAAATAACGGTTAACAAAAATCTAAATACCTATGCCTTTACCATTACTTTAGTTCATGAAATAGCTCACATGCTTACCTATGAAAATCATAAGCATAATGTGAAACCTCATGGAAGTGAATGGAAAAAATCATTTAATAAATTAATGTCGCAGCTCGACATTCAGTCAGTGTTTCCAACAAAGCTATATAAGGCGGTTAAACTATATTTAGCAAATCCAAAAGCTTCGAGCTGCACTGATCCTAATTTAATGCGGGAGTTGATGAAATTCAACGAAGAGCAAATCACAACTTTAGAGGAATTAAACATTAATGATGTATTTGAAATGGAAGACGGGCGAAAATTTGTCATAGAAAAAAGACAAAGAACCCGCTTTCGATGTAGATTAATTGATACAAATAAGGTGTACCTGGTTAATGGCCTAGCTGCTGTATCCAAAATATCAGAACCATCAGAAAAGGCATAAAATGAGTGAAAAAAATCCGTGGAAGACCAATTCCTCAAAAAAAGTTTATGAAAACCCTTGGATTAAAGTAGAGGAACATCAAGTTATTAATCCTAATGGCGGTGAAGGCATTTACGGAGTTGTAGATTTTAAAAATTTAGCCATTGGTATCGTTCCAATTGACGATGAAGGAATGACTTGGCTAGTTGGTCAATACCGCTACCCTTTAGACGCCTATAGTTGGGAAATTCCTGAAGGAGGTGGAGAAAAAGATGTTGACCCCACTGAATCTGCAAAACGTGAGCTTAAAGAAGAATGTGGAATTGAAGCCAAAAGTTGGCGCTTAATTCAAGAAATGGACTTAAGCAATTCGGTTTCAAATGAAAAGGCATTTATTTATTTAGCAACAAACTTAAGCTTCGGCAAAAGTAATCCTGATGAAACTGAGAAGTTAGTAATTAAAAAAATTCATCTAAATGATGCTTTTGAAATG
>JBLIDK010000036.1:0-22028 GCA_047632595.1 Sphingobacteriales bacterium | reverse complement strand
ATGGAAATAAAAGAGTCCAGTATTCAAATAGTTAAAAACGCTCGATACGCGATGTTGGGAAATGAAGTAAACCCCAAGAATGTATGGGTTGTAATGCATGGCTATGGCATGCTTTCTCGTTATTTCATTAGAAAATTTGAAGACTGGAATTTAGAGGAAAATTTAATAATTGCTCCAGAAGGTCTGAGTAAACATTATTTAATTGGTTTTAATGGGAGAGTGGGTGCAACTTGGATGACCAAGGAAGACAGAATAAACGAAATTGAAGACCAAATAAATTTCTTTGAGGATCTTCACAAAACATTAATTGCACCAATAAAAACTCCTTATAATTTACATGTATTGGGGTTTTCTCAAGGTGCAACAGCCGCCTTACGTTGGTTTATAAGAACTAAAAATAGTTTAAAATCTGTTATACTGTGGGGCTCAACATTTCCTATGGACGTTTTTAATACTGACGATTTGCTTAAAATAGAAAAGCAGAAAATATTGATGGTTTTTGGAAAAAAAGATGAATTCATCTCACCTAGTAATTTAATAACTCATTTAGATTTTCTTCATAAATTAAAAGAAGATATTGAGATAATACAATATAATGGAGGACATGAACTAGACAAAAATGTATTAAATCAAATTCATCAAAAAGTAATAGATTAATGAATTACTTTCAAAATGTTTTCGCCACTTTTTTATTATTATTTTTTGCTTTAACTGGCGAGGCTCAAATACTTAATTTTGATCAGAATCCACCTAATGTTAAATGGAATCAGATTAAGACTGAAAGTTTTCAAATAATTTTTCCAGTAAACTTTGAATTGGAAGCTCAGCGTGTTGCAAATACATTAGAAGCAATTAAGAAAGTGGATGTTCCTAAAAATGGGAAGCAACCAAAGCCAATAAGTATCATACTTCAAAATAAAAATGCTATAAGCAATGGATTTGTAGCTCTAGCTCCAAGAAGATCTGAGTTTTTTACAACACCTCCTCCTGATAACGACGCCAATGATTGGATTCAAAACTTAAGCATTCACGAATACCGTCATGTTGTTCAGTTTAATCAAATGAATACAGGTATTACCAAAATGATGAGTGTTCTCTTTGGTCAAAATGCACAGTCTGCAGTAATGAATATTTATTTTCCACCATGGTTTTTTGAAGGAGATGCCACCTTAATGGAAACCGTTCATTCAAGAGCAGGAAGAGGTAGACAACCTTTATGGTATGCAGAAATGCGAGCAAATACCTTAGATATTGGCTCTTTTTCCTATCAAAAATCCAGTTTTGGGAGTTACAAAAACAATGTTCCAGATCGCTATGTGCTGGGTTACCACATGGTAGGCTATGCGCGATCTAAATTTGGTGCCACAGTTTGGGATAAAGCAATTACTGAAACTACAAGTGGTAGACGTGTTTTTTATTCATTTACTCGAGCCTTAAAAAGTCAAACAGGATATAAAACAAAGGGAATGTACCTGCTTACAATGGCAGATTTAAGGAAGAAATGGAATGAAATTGATGATCAAATTGATTTAACTAACCATAAAGCAGTTTTAAATGAACAGCCAAGCATTTTTACCGATTATGAATATGCTTTTGAAAATGGAAAAAGCATTGTTGCTATAAAATCCGGAATGGCAGATGCACCTCAGTTAGTTTCTATAATTGCACAAGAAGAAACAACACTAAAAAAATTAGGTTTTCAAGCATCGAGACACTTGCATGTGGCTAATAACAAAGCCGTATGGCACGAGTTTAATTTCCATCCAAGATGGGGAGTTGTTACCTATTCCAACATTAAGATTTACGACTTTCAAAACGATAAAACCAAGAAACTGACTTCTAGAGGTAGGTATTATAGTCCAGCACTAAATAATACTGCCTCAAATGTAGTTGCCGTTCATATATCTGAGAATAATGAATATAATTTACATATTATTGAGGTTGAGGAGCCTGATAACGTTGTTATTGTATCGAATTCATCTAACTTTTTTATTCAAGAACCACAATTTATAAACGATTCACTGATTGTTGCAATGGTTTCTAAATACGATGGAAAAGGAATGGCTATTTTTAATATAAACAAAGGGTTTATTGGCTTTGTAATTCCTTTGAGTTATCAGGATATTCGAAGGCCGCAAGTAGTTGATGAAAAGATTTATTACACTAGCCCTTATAATGGAATAGACAATATATATTCAGTTGATTTAAACAGTTTGGCCATTAATCAACATACCTCAAGTAAGTATGGAGCGTATAATCCGTTTTTGAGTGAAAATAGAATGTATTATTCAAACTTGACCGCAAATGGTAGACAGTTGGTTTACTCAGAAATTGATAATGGCTTTGAAGTGGATGACAAAAGGATATTTGATGCAAAGCTATATGATAAAATTGTGGAGCAGGAATCTGGAGATGAATTAGCTATTGATTCAATTCAAGACACTGTTTTTCCAATTAAGAAGTACAGCAAAGCTGCAAATGCGTTATCACTTCATAGTTATGGACCAGTTATTTTTACTGGGAATCAAAATATAGCACCACAGCCTTTGGGTATTGGCTTTCAATCGGATAATAAATTAAACACTTTTAGTTTTTATGGCGCCCTTCAATACAATGGCTTGGATACATTTGGTGTTAATACTATTGGTTTTGCCTACTTTGGATGGTTTCCAACTTTTGATTTTAAGTTTACCAATAGAGGAGCGGTAAGTGAATTTTATGTAGGACAATCCTCTAATCAGGATACGATTTTTACTAGATGGAAAGAAAATGTTTACGACTTCAACGTTTCAATACCGTTTAACTTAACAGATGGGGCATCTATAACATCATTGGTAGTTGGTGGTGGGACTCAATATATTAAACGATTTAAGACCTTTCAAGAAGCTCCCAACTTTATAGACGAAATAAAATTCCCTCTAATTTATTTTGCGAGTTTTTCGGTGATTCAACGTCCAAGTTTAAGAGATTTGGCACCACAATTAGGGCTGCGACTAGCTTTTACTGGAAGAAGTTTTGAATTTTCTGATATTTTAAATGGAAATGTAAATTCAATTATATCTAAGGTATTTCTACCGGGATTAGGTAAACACCACTCCTTTCAACTGGCCTATAACTTTTCTAAGCGTACAAGTGATTTTATTTTCACCACTGATATTCCCTTACCAAGAAATTTAGGCGGTGCAACAGGTACAGAAATAAGTAGTCTATTGGTTGACTATAGGTTTCCAATTGGCTATCCAGATGCTGCATTAGGTAGTTTTTTATATGTTAAAAGATTTAATTTAGCATTTCTAGGAGATTATTTAATAAGTGGACAACCAACTAGAAGAACCTCAGCAATTAGAACAATTAATGTAGATAAGTATGCTGTAGGTGTTGAATTGAATATGGATTATCACTTGTTCAATTTTGCGTTTCCAGAATTAAATACAGGAATCCAACTTATGTTTGTTCCAAACCTTAGTAATAGTGCAATTATTCAAGCTACCTTTAATGTGAACCTATAAAATTGTGTAATGAGTATTAAAAATATATTTCTAATAATTTTAGCAATAGTCTTAACCATTCTAGTAATGCAAAATACTGGTTCTGTTGTTTTTAAGATGTTTGTGACTGAAATAGTTATTCCAAAAATAATTCTCATACCTGTTCTTGTGTTAATTGGATTTATAGCTGGAATGCTAGTTTCTATTAAACCGTCAAAAAAAGTAAAAAAAGAGGAAAAATCTTCGAATTATACTTCAGCAGAGAAACAATCAGAATGACTTTTAACTCAACCAAATTGTATACTATTTTAGGGCATTTTTTCTTTGCGTTTTCTGCCTTATTAGCCATATATTTCATGGTAGAAAGAACAACAGTAATAGATACTTCTTACTATTTATGCAATATAATTAATAATGAAGGGTTCTTTTTCGGAATTGGGAGAATAGGGGCATTTCCAACTCAATTAATACCTATTTTATTGGCTAAACTTGGTGCACCAATTACTTGGATAGGCTATTCTTATTCTTTAAGTTTTATTGCATTGTATTGGATTATTTTTTACTTATGTGTTAACGTGTTCAAGTCGTTGGAATCAGGAGTGACAATTGTACTTTCCATGTTTTTATTAAGTGGACTTACTTTTTATCATCCAGTTACTGAAAGCCACCAGGCATTAGTATGGTGTTGTTTATATTTTGCTTTAATATTCGGAAAAAATAAAAAAATTAATCAGCTGAAGCCAGTTTTTAGATTTGGCATAGCTTTAGTAATAATACTTTTTGCATTCTTTAATCATCCAGCGTCAGTTTTTCCATTACTTTTTGCTCCAGTATTTAAGATAATTAGTGATAAAAAGTACACTTGGAGTGAGAACTGGTTACTGATCTTGTCTGTTGTTGTTATTTATTCACTAAAGTTTGTTCTGACTGATTCTTCAGGTTACGAAGGTGGGTTCTTTTCGCAGTTAACTCAGCCTAAGTTGATACTAGAATTGTTTAGTAATTATCCGGCAGCCTATTTATATAAGTTTTTTTATGGTTATTATTGGATACCGCTTTTCCTATATTTTATTATAGCTATAAACTATATAAATAAAAGTGAATGGTTAAAATTATCGTTTGTAACGGCCACTTTTGTTGGCTTCATGGTTATCACCAATATTGCTTATGCGCAAGGAGATTCTGATATGATGATGGAACGAAACTACTTGCCTTTAACAGTTCTTTTAGGTTTTCCATTTATGAAAGATGTTGTTTTAAGTTCAAAGAACTTTCAATTCGTAAAATTTCCCCTGATTATTTTTCTTTTACTTTTTTCAACAGCTAGGATACTCTATAAATCTAAGTCCATTACCGCTAGAGTTAATTACTTAACTGATAAAATGGTAACTAAATCAATAGAAGTAAATAGTCACAAACTATTGGTAGATAAGGGAGAGTGGGATGAAAATATGGTTGGGGCTTCTTGGGCAGTTGCCTTTGAAACAATGTTATTATCGAGTTATAACGATTCTATTGAGCTTACAACAGTTTATGTAAACCAAAAAGAAAATGCTTATGATTTTGATTTAAATAATACTACGTTGGTTTTAGGTTCGCACTTTTGGCCAAATTGGAATGTTACAATGTTTAATAAGCGTTATTTTGATTTTAAACCTGAAGCTTATAAAACGGTGAGTTTTAATAAATAAGCATACCCTCAAAATGGGGCTTCAAATCTATATCTTTTTCAAAAATTCCGTAAATAGTACTTCCGCTGCCAGACATTGAGGCATAGGAGGCTCCTAGCGTATACAATTTGTTTTTTATTTCTTTCAATTGGGGATAATCCTCAAAAACAGACTCTTCGAAGTCATTTACTAAATGCTCTTTCCATTCCTCAATTGGTAATTTCAAACACGATTCAATTGGGTAGTTAGTTGGCTTTGGAATTATCGATTTAAAAGCATTTTTAGTAGAAATATGAATTTTAGGATTTATAAGTTTGATATAATAGTCATCTAAGGAAATAACGACAGGTTTCAATAACTCTCCTTTACCTCTAGCAAAAACTGGATTATTCCCAACAAAAAAAGGGCAATCGCTCCCAATTTTATCTGCAAGATGTAACAGTTTGTTTTTCTTGTAGTTAAGGCCAAAAATTTCATTTAAAAGTACAAGAGTTGCTACTGCATCAGAAGAACCACCACCTAATCCTGCACCAGTTGGAATGTTTTTATGCAAGTGTATTTGTACATTTGGGATATCCTTTTCATGTTGAATCAGTTTAAAGGCTTTAATACAGCTGTTACCTTGTTCTAAATCAGGGATTTCATTACCATATGAATGAAATTCAAATTTTGGGCTAGGAACAATTTCCAAACAGTCGTAGACATTGGAAACGGGATAAAATACTGACTCCAAATTGTGATATCCATCACTTCGTTTGGAAACAATATTAAGACCTAAGTTTATTTTGCAGTTTGGAAATGCAATCATATTTATCAACATGAATTGGATGGCTAATTTACATTTATTTACTTAGCCAATTGAAAATAAAGTATGAAACAATACCTCGATTTATTAAAACATGTAAAGGAACACGGTGCGAACAAAGAAGATCGTACAGGAACAGGCACAAAAAGTATTTTTGGGCATCAGTTACGTTTCGACTTATCACAAGGGTTTCCAGCGGTTACCACTAAAAAATTACACCTAAAATCGATCATCTATGAACTACTTTGGTTTTTAAAGGGAGATACTAACACGGCTTATTTAAAAGAGAATGGTGTTCGTATTTGGGATGAATGGGCTGATGAAAATGGTGACCTTGGTCCGGTTTATGGTCACCAATGGCGTTCATGGCCAATTGCAGATGGAACGCATATTGACCAAATTGAAACGATTATTGATCAAATAAAGAACAATCCAGATAGTAGAAGAATTATTGTAAGCGCTTGGAATGTTTCAGACCTAAGCAAAATGGCATTAATGCCTTGTCACACGCTTTTTCAATTTTATGTTGCAGATGGTAAGTTAAGTTGTCAATTATATCAACGAAGTGCAGACTTGTTTTTAGGAGTGCCTTTTAATATTGCTTCATATGCATTGTTAACTATGATGGTTGCGCAAGTATGTAATTTAAAACTTGGAGATTTTGTGCACACTTTTGGTGACGCCCATATTTACACCAATCATTTTGACCAAGTAAAGGAGCAATTAAGTAGAGACACCAGAGCATTGCCTACGATGAAAATTAACCCTGAGGTGAAATCGTTATTGGATTTTAAGTTTGAGGATTTTGAATTGGTAGATTATAGTCCGCATCCGCACATAAAAGCCCCTGTAGCCGTATGATAAACTTAATTGTTGCACACGATCAAAATCGAGTTATTGGAAAAGACAATGATTTAATTTGGCACCTTCCAGGAGATTTAAAATTTTTTAAGAATACCACGTTAAATCATGTTTTGATAATGGGTAGAAAAACATTTGAATCATTCCCAGGTTTGCTACCTAAAAGAGAAAATGTTGTTATTACAAGGCAAAGGGACTATAAATTTGATGGCGCAATAGTTTTTCATAGCCTTATTGAGGCAGTGGATCACTATAAGGATAGAGAAGAAGTGTTTATTGCAGGCGGCGCTAATATCTACGAACAAAGTTTTTCTTTAGTAGAGAGAATGTACATTACCAAAATAGACCACAGTTTTGAAGGCGATGCGTTTTTTCCTGAATATGATGAAAAGCAGTTTCAATTAAAATCAGAAGATTTTCATCCAAAAGACGAGAAAAATAAATACGATTTCACTGTTTGTACTTACCTAAAAAATTAAGCGATTTCAGGTACAAAATCAGGAACAACTAGTTTTCCTAATGTTGCCTTCTTTACATCTTCAACCGTAACTCCAGGAGCGGTTTCTAAAAGATGAAAAGCCCCGTCCTTGACTTCTAATACTGCCATGTTGGTTACAATTTTCTTAACACAACCAACTCCAGTTAAGGGAAGTTCGCATTGAGGTAATAGCTTAGATTCACCAGCTTTATTGGTGTGCATCATTGCCACAATTATATTTTTGGCACTTGCAACTAAATCCATTGCTCCACCCATGCCTTTTACCATTTTACCGGGAATTTTCCAGTTAGCAATATCTCCTGTTTCACTAACTTCCATTGCACCTAAAATTGTTAAATCAACATGTTCGCCACGTATCATCGCAAAGCTAGTAGCAGAGTCAAAAAACACACTACCCGGTAATGAGGTGATGGTTTGTTTTCCTGCATTAATTAAATCTGGATCTACATTTTCTTTTGTTGGGAAAGGACCCATACCAAGCATTCCGTTTTCAGATTGTAAAATTACATCTAAACTATCAGGAATGTAATTTGCAACAAGAGTAGGTATACCTATGCCTAAATTGACATAGTCACCGTCTTTAATTTCTTTGGCAATACGTCTTGCTATTCCGTTTTTATCTAACATAATTACTTGTTCTCGCTAAGTGTTAATTGCTCAATTCGTTTTTCGTAATTCTTGCCTTCAAATATTCGCTGAACAAAAATTCCTGGAGTGTGTATTTCATTTGGATCTAATTCACCTTCTGGTACTAAGTGTTCAACCTCTGCTACAGTTATTTTACCAGCCATAGCCATCAGTGGATTGAAATTTCGAGCGGTAGCCTTATAAACAAGGTTTCCCGCAGTGTCGCCCTTCCAAGCCTTTACAAATGAAAAATCGGCCTTAAGCCACGATTCTAAAATGTAGTTTTTATCATTAAAAACTCGTGTTTCTTTACCTTCTGCAATTTCAGTACCGTATCCAGCTGGAGTAAAAAATGCTGGAATACCTGCTCCACCTGCACGACAACGTTCGGCTAATGTACCTTGTGGTATTAAATCTACTTCTAGTTCTCCAGAAAGTAATTGCCTTTCGAATTCTGCATTTTCACCCACATAAGAACTAATCATTTTTTTAACCTGCCTGGTTTGAAGAAGTAAGCCTAAACCAAAATCATCTACACCTGCGTTATTTGAGATACAGGTTATGTTTTTTACTCCAGATTTAACTAGAGCAGAAATTGAATTTTCAGGAATACCACACAATCCAAAGCCGCCTAACATAAAATACATGTTGTCTTTAACACCTTCTATGGCTAATTCTGCATTTTTTACTACTTTATTCATAAGCGTATTATATACTTGCTAAAGTAAAACTATTCTTTTATTTGCTAAGGGTTCAGCTGGGTTTTTAATCGATGTTATTATATAGCTGTAGCAGCTTTTTCTCTTCGTTTTCCCAATTGTATAAGTTACGCGCTAAGAAACAATTGGATTTAAGTTGTTTATAGTGATTTTCATTTTCAAGCAACTCATTCATCGACATAGAAATATTTTCCACAGATAAATCGATTAAAACAGCCACTTCAAATTCTTCATTCAACTTCCTATACTCAGGAAAATCATTTGTTATTGATGGGAGTCCAGCATGAATGTAGTCGAAAAACTTGTTATTAAGACTATAGTAATAGCTGAGACCTAGATTTTTACTTACATTAAATCCGATATATGCGTTTTCCGTAAGTGATTTCAATTTATGAGGTGGTACAAAACCTAAAAACTTCACTTTATCATGAATTTTCAACTTTCGAGCTAATTTTCGCAATCTTAAACTTAAATCACCTTCGCCAGCTAAAACTAACTTGCAATCTATTAAAGGCATCGCGGTTAAAAGTTCTTCTAAACCTCTACCTTCATTTAGAGCACCTTGATAAAGAATGTAGCGATCGTCTTTAGAAATGCTCTTAATTTCAGTCTTTGGACTTAAAATAGGCATGTTTCGAATAGTCAAAAAGGGTGTTTTGTATTCTTTTTGATAAATGTTTGCAATACTCTCACTTACAGTGTAAGCATAATCAATATTCGGTAAAATAGAACGCTCAAGAGTGTACCAAGCTTTTTGCACAAATGGTCTTTCAATTACTTCAGGAACTTCAGGAAAATATTCATGTGCATCAAAAACAATGTGTTTACCTTTTATTTTGGCGGCAATGTAACCTGGCATTAAGGTATCTAAATCAATTGCACAAACTATATCGAACTTCTTAAATAATAGATAAAAAAGTAGTTTGATATTGTACTCCATGTAAAATAACTTGCCTTGTTCAAATAAGCACTTTATTCGTTTTTGATTAAAATTCTGGGATTCAAGAGTAATTGATTTTCGCTTTAATCTGCCAACAAGAATTACTTTATACCCGTTTTCTGATAATGAGGTACATATACGAATCATCCTTTGGTCAAAGGCTAAGTCGTTTGTAACAGTCATAATTATTGTTTTCATAGTTGGGTATAATACTAAGGCTATTTAGCTTGGAATATTGTGTTAATTTAAATAATTTGTAATCTGATTATTATCCAATAACCAACGATAGGCTTTAATTAGTTGCGATCGTTCTTTCTCGCTAGCCAAATCTAAATATTCTTTTAGTTTAATTGGGGTACTTTCGTACGATTTGACTAATTCTAAACATTCTGTAAAACTTGGCAGGTTACTGACTTTCTTAGACAAACAAAAGTCACAGTTGTTGCAGTTTTCATTAAGTTCTTCACCAAAATAATTCAAAATTACTTTAGCTCTGCATGTTTTTGTATTAGTTACAAAATGAATCAAAGATTCCGCTTGACTTATTGCTTTAGCTCTTTGATTATTAATGAATTTTGTATCAAGTGGAAGGTGGTCAAATTTTTCCCGAGCATTTATAAAAGAAACCGTTTGGCCTTCAATTTTTTGGATGTAATTAATTATTCCAAGCTGCTCTAAAGTTTTTAAGTGGGCAATAAAAGGTTTGGTTTCAATTTTAGCTCTTTTCGCAAGTACTTCTTCTTCAATTTTTACTGGATCAGAAAATACGCCACCATAACTTCGACTTATAATTTGAATTATTTCCAATTGTGTGGGTTTTAAACCAGCTGAAAACACTTGTTCTGAAGATTGAACTATTTGAATGGTGCTTGATTCTGAAAAAGATTCAGAAAGTTTAATTATTTCTAGTTGATCTAAAAGTTTTAAGCCATTATAACATAAAACTGCATTGAGTTTTGAACGTTCAGCTAATTTAGAAAGAGATAGGGGATAGATTAAATCTTGACCTGCGCCAAGTTCTACTTGCAATAACGAACATAAGGAGCTGTAAATAACTTTTAGGTCGTGCATTTCAGGCACTTTCTGCTTGGCATTTTTTTCAATAGCTTCTAAATCGCTAGTAGTATAAAGTAAAAGTGCAATTGAATCTTGACCATCTCTACCAGCTCTTCCTGCTTCTTGGTAATAAGCTTCAATTGAAGCGGGCGGAGAATAGTGAATGACAAAGTTTACATCTCCTTTATCAATGCCCATTCCAAATGCATTGGTGCAAACAATAATTGGGTTCTTACCAGACTTCCAATTTTCTTGTTTTTTAATGCGAACTTTTTGATCTAAACCTGCATGGTAATAATCGGTGCTTATTTTCCCTTTGTTTAGTTCAGAACTTACAAATTCGCATTGTTTTCTTGTTGCACAGTAAATTATACCGTTTTTGCCAAGCCTTTTTATATGTTTTTGAATGTCATTAATTTTTGCAGTGGAATGTTTGACCTCGATTTTAATATTTTCTCTTAAATAAGAACCTTTAAAAACTCCATTTGCACTAAGCTGTAGTTTATCTATTATATCCTTTTGTACAATTTTTGTAGCAGTTGCGGTTAAAGCTATAATAGGGATTTTTGGGACTAATTCTCTAAACTTGTTTATTTTAAGGTAGGAGGGACGAAAGTCGTATCCCCATTGAGAAATACAATGAGCCTCGTCAACCGCTATTAAGGAAACGGGCATGTCTTTAACTCGTTCCATGAAAATTGGGGTTAAAAGTCGCTCAGGACTTACATACAAAAACTTAGGACTGCTGTAAACACAATTGTTTAAGGTGTAGTCAATTTGCCTAGAGCTCATTCCTGAATAAATTGCGTAGGCAGATATCCCTTTAGCTTTTAAGTTTTCCACCTGATCCTTCATTAAAGCAATCAAAGGGGTGATTACAATACAAAAACCATCGGTATGAAGCACTGGAAGCTGATAACATAAAGATTTACCTCCACCGGTTGGTAATAGAGCTAAGGTGTCGTTATTATTTAACACGCTTTGCATTATTTCTTCTTGCAAAGGGCGAAAAGAATTATATCCGAAATGTTTTTGTAGTGTTTGGGCTAATTGCACGGCGAAAGTTAAAACAAAAAAAGAGTTGTTTGTGAGACAAACTACTCTTTTACCTAAACTTAATTATGAAAAACTTACTCCGTTTAGTATAGCGCAAGTACCGTGCCAAAATGAAACCTATTCGTGAATAAATCATTCATATACGTAAAGAGCTATTAAGTAAATGGTTATGCCGATAAATTGATAAATTTACTGAAATACAGGACAAAAAAATACAGGCTGAACATATTGTCCAGCCTGTATTGTGTAAATTATTTTCAATTAATTGTGTTGCAATTATGGGTTTTTTTTACTTCAAAAGCCTATTCTTAGGAATTCTGCATGTTTGGGTTATTCCAAATAGCCTGCTTCTGTATTTTGCTACTAAATCATACAACTTATTCAAAAAGGATAATGGCAGAATAGAAAACATCAGAAAGACCTTTAACCAACCGCCTACAATTCGAATTATTTCAAAAACAGCCTCAGATTTGACTAGGAATTTCTGATTTACATGTAGTATTATTGAATCTACATTTTCAATTGAAGCAGGTAAGTTTTTTAATTCTACAATTAACCCAAATTTTAAGGTTTTGTGTTTGTCAATTTTAATAAGAAACAATGCCAAGTTGTTACATAAAACGCAGCCTCCATCTACATAAACAATAGGTTGGTTAGTTGAACTATGCTCTACGTCCACGTTTTTTGAAAAAGCTTAATAAAGCAGTTATATAATTTTCATGCATGTTAATGGTCATCTTATCTGAGCCACACCTAGCAAAACTGTTTTGAAACTGTTCAAACGATCTTAGGTAAGATTCAGAATAAGAATTGCGACTAAATGAATTGGATGTATCTATTAATCTTTCTTCTCCTGTTTCAGCATCATAAAAATTAACCATTCCCACATTTGGTAAGGAAGCATCTCTAGGGTCTTGAATATTAATTCCAATCAAATCATGTCGCTTTGAAGCAATTTGTAAGGGCTTCAAATAATTGAAATCAATAAAATCGCTAATCAGAAAAACAATAGATCGCTTTTTAAGAAAATTACTCAGATACTCTAAAGCAAGACCAATGTTTGTCTCTTTTTGCTCCGGTTTAAATTCAATTAACTCTCTAATAATTCTTAAAATATGTGACTTACCTTTTTTAGGAGGAATGAACATTTCAATTTTATCAGAAAACAAAATAACTCCTACTTTATCATTGTTATTAATTGCACTAAAAGAAAGAACAGCACATAGCTCAGTAACTAATTCGCTTTTAAGCTGAGGTGTGCTGCCAAAATAAGAGCTTCTGCTAACATCAACTACCAACATCATTGTTAGTTCACGTTCTTCTTCAAAAACTTTCACATAAGGTTGATTAAAGCGTGCCGTAACATTCCAGTCAATGTTTCTAACATCATCACCATATTGGTAATCTCGAACTTCACTAAACGACATACCTCTACCTTTAAATGCACTATGGTAGCCACCAGAAAAAAGCTGATTACTTAGCCCTCTAGTTTTGATCTCAATTTTTCGTACTTTTTTTAATAATTCTGAAGTTTCCATTTTACGGTACTTCTACTTTATTTAAAATTTCGGTGATTATATTTTCTGAGGTGATGTTTTCAGCTTCAGCTTCATAGGATACACCAACACGATGTCTTAATACGTCATGAGCCATCTCTCTAACGTCTTCTGGAATTACAAATCCTCGTCCCTTTAAGAATGCTTGAACTTTAGCACACAAAGCTAAATTAATACTAGCTCTAGGAGATCCACCAACTTCAATCAGGTGTTTCATGTGCTTTAATCCATATTCTTCAGGATACCTGGTTGCAAATATTATGTCTACAATGTATTTTTCAATTTTTTCATCCATATAAACCTCACGCGCAGTAGTACGAGCTGAAAGAATTGTTTTAGGTGAAACAACAGGTTTAATTTCGGTAGGAGTTAAGGTCATGTTTTGACGCATTATCTTAATTTCCTCGTCTTTTTTAGGATAATCAAGTACCACTTTTAGCATAAATCTATCCACTTGTGCTTCTGGCAAAGGATAGGTTCCTTCCTGTTCTATAGGGTTTTGCGTAGCTAAAACTAAAAATGGGTCTGCCATTTTAAACGTACTAGTTCCTATGGTTACCTGTCTTTCTTGCATTGCCTCAAGCAAGGCACTTTGAACCTTTGCAGGCGAACGGTTAATTTCATCAGCAAGAATAAAATTTGCGAAAATTGGTCCTTTACTAATAACAAAGTCATTTTTACTCTGATTGTAAATCATTGTTCCAACAATATCTGCTGGTAATAAATCAGGTGTAAATTGAATCCTACTAAAGCTAGTGTCAACTGCTTTTGAAAGACTACTAATTGCTAAGGTTTTGGCAAGGCCAGGTACCCCTTCTAGTAAGATATGGCCATTGCCCAATAAACCGACTAACAGACTATTAAGCATTTTATCCTGTCCAATTATGCGCTTTCCTATTTCATTTTTCAATAGAGAAACGAAAGCACTTTCTTTTTCGATTTTCTCCGTAAGGGCACGTAAATCTGTATTTGTGTCCATTGTTGTTTCCATAGTTATTGAATGGTTTTTTTGTTAAAAAAGTATAAGAAGACAAAAATAAAAAACATTGAATTAAAAAGAGTGGTTATCTTCGCTAAGAATTCGGAATTATTAAACTTAATGAAGTTATACAGTACAAACAATAAAAACAACCTATCTACCTTTAAGGAAGCGATATTTACAGCATTAGCTCCTGATAAAGGGTTGTACATGCCAATTAGTATTCCACAACTTTCAAATTATTTTCTAAAGGATTTGAAAAACAGGTCTTTACAAGAAATGGCATTTGAAGTTGCTTCAACATTAATTGGCGATGAAATACCTAAAGCCAAATTAGAAGAAATTATTTCAGATTCGATAAATTTTGAAACTCCTTTAATTGAAATGGGTGATGGAATGCATGCCTTAGAACTATTTCATGGTCCAACTTTGGCATTTAAGGATGTTGGTGCGAGATTTATGTCTCGCGCCATGGCCCATTTTTTACCAGAAGGTGAAAAATTAACTGTTTTGGTAGCAACATCTGGTGATACTGGTTCGGCAGTAGCTAATGGCTTTTATAAAGCGAAAGGCATTGAAGTAGTGATTTTATATCCTAAAGGAAAAGTAAGCGGCATACAAGAAAAGCAACTTACTACTATGGGTGAAAATGTTACTGCTTTAGAAGTTGATGGTAATTTTGATGATTGTCAGAAGTTAGTTAAACAAGCATTTTCAGACCAAGATTTACGAGACAAGCTAAATTTAACCTCTGCAAATTCTATTAATATTGCGAGATTGATTCCCCAGAGTTTTTACTATTTCTATGCAGCATCAAGATATCCTAAAAGTAAAACATTGACTATTTCAGTCCCTTCTGGAAATTTTGGAAACTTAACTGCAGGCTTATTTGCGCAGAAAATGGGTGCTCCGATAGATTATTTTATTGCTGCAACCAATAATAACGACATTATTCCTCAATATCTTCAAACAGGAAAATACAAACCTAATAAGTCCATTTCTACCATTTCCAATGCTATGGATGTTGGATATCCGAGCAATTTTGTACGAATGGAACAATTGTTTACTGATCATCAAAGTATGATTGAAACCATTTATGGCTTTAGTTTAAGTGATAGTCAAACTAGTCAAAGTATAAAGGAAGCTTACGAAAAATACAATTATACTCTTTGCCCACATAGCGCAATTGCTTACAAAGCATTAGAAAATTGGAAAAAAAGAAATAATGAAGGGGGAGTGTTTTTATGCACAGCTCACCCTTCTAAATTTGCTGATATTGTTGAAAAAAGCATTGGGGCTAAGGTTCCTCTTCCAGAAAGTGTTAAAGAGCTACAAGACAAGAAAAAACTAGCCATAAATATGGAAGTCAATTATGAGGCATTCACAGAGTTTTTAACTAAATAATAGCTGTTTGTCAAAAGGAATAATATACATGCTAATATCCGCAATGTTTTTTGCGGTGATGAATATCTTTGTAAAGCTAGTACCTCATATTCCAGCGCAAGAAATTGTTTTTTTTAGGGCATTAATCACTTTGATTATGTCATATGTTTTTTTAAAGAAAAACAACATTCCTTTTTCAGGCACAAATAGACCAATTTTGTTGCTTAGAGCCCTATTTGGAATGATTGGATTGATTTTGTATATCTATTCTGTTCAACGAATGCCATTAGCAACGGCAGTCACTATTCATCATTTAGCTCCAATTTTCACAACCATTTTTGCCATTTATATTTTAAAAGAAAAAGTAAAACCTTTGCAGTGGTTGTTTTTTGGAATTGCCTTTGCAGGAGTTGCGGTAATAAAAGGATTTGATTCAAGTTTCGATTTAAAACTTTTTGCAATGATTTTGGGTAGTGCATTGTTTGCAGGACTAGCTTACAACATGATTCGAAAATTACGAACTACCGACCATCCTATGGTGGTGGTTTTCTACTTCCCACTAATTACCTTACCTATAATAACACCATTTATTTTTGCTTCGTGGTATTCGCCCATAGGTGTAGAGTGGTTATATATTTTTGGAATAGGTATTTGCACCCAATTTGCTCAGTATTACATGACAAAAGCTTATCAAAGTGAGCGAATTGCTACAGTTTCTATGTTTAAGTATTCGAGCGTTATCTATGCAATTCTAATTGGTTTCTTAATATTTGGTGAAACCTTAAATTGGTTAACCGCAGCTGGAATGGCTTTAGTTGTTGTTGGTGTTCTTGCTAATTTGTGGTACAAACGTCACTTACGACTTTCATTAGAAAGGGAGCGAGAAGCGAACCTTATTGCAATGAACTTAGATTAATTACTTTATTGCAATTGTATAGTAAGCACAAGTAGTCACAAAATTTCTTAAAAAAGGTATTGAGCCAACAAAAACATTTTGCTTTTTAGCCTTTAGTCCAAACTTGTAAATATAAATAGGATTGATAAAGAAAAGTTGCTTTGAAATAATCTTATAGCCTGTCTTTTTGGTAAAGCCTTCAAACTGTCCAATGCTTATTTGTGTTTCTTTAATTTCCACTAGCGAATCAATAACACCTTGAGATTCTCCACCAAGTTTCAACACCCATTTATAAACAGACATAGGCAGTAAGTGAAAATAGGGGAACTTTGATAAGTTTCCTTTACAAATTTGTTGGTGACCGCCAAATGGCATTTGCCAAGGTGGAAATCCAAAAAATATTTGACCTCCTGGTTTTAAAAACTCCTTCATTTTCAAAAAGAGTTTTTCTTGATCGTATATATGTTCAATTACATCTTTTAAAACAATAATATCAAATCTATTAGCAAAGGAATCAGCTAAATCAACATCATAAATGTTTTTATTAATAAGTTCAACTTTATCCTCCTTAGCAAACTTATCTAAAAATATTTTAGCCTGTTCCAAACGACCAGGCATAAGTTCAACTCCCACGCCGGTGCAACCTTTTTCTAAAAATGCCATAAGTACGCCACCTTCGGCACAACCAATTTCTAAAACAGAAGTATTGGGTCCAATACTTTTCATTTTTTCTATGAAAGGTATTACGTATGTGGCAGCATTAATTTTTTGCTGATTGAAATACTCTTCTTTATTGTTGTGAAAGTCAAATGCCATAATTGCTTGCGAAGGTAAGAATTATGCTAATTGCTTGTTTGTGCATATCCAAAAACTTCCTGAAGTATTTCAGTAACTCTAGCAGCAGGATTATCTCTTATATTTTTCTCTTCTTGTTGCACAAGTATGAATAGTCCATCAATAGCCTTTTCAGTAACATATTGATCTAAATTGGGATTGATGTTATTTACCCCTGGAAGTTTGTTATAAGTAGAAATAATATCTGTCCAATACTTAGTTGCGTTAACTGAAGCAAGTGAATTTTGAATTACTGGTTGAAACTTTGCGTTTAACTGAGTATAGGTATTGGATTTCAAATAGTTAGTCGCAGCATTGTCTGCTCCTTTTAATATGTTCATACCATCTTGAATTGTTAAACCTTTAACTGCATCAATAAAAATAGGTGCGGCTTGAGCAGCTGCTTTTTCAGCACCTCGGTTTAAACTCAAAATAAAATCATCTACTAACGAACTAAATCCAAGTTGTCTTAATTTATCAGCCGCAACTTGTGCTTCGGGAGGGAAGGCTATAAATAAAAGTTGATTTTTAAAATAACCATCAGTTTTAGAAGCATTAGACCCAGCATTTTTACTACCAATTTCTAAAGCTTGTTTTAAGCCAGAAATAATTCTATCATTTGAAGGGGTTTTGTTCATGTATTTCCCTGCTTCTTTCTGAATTTGACCCAAATCCAAGGTTTCACATCCCATAAAAACAAAACAAATACTCATTAATAAGGTTAAAATAATTCGCATCATATTATTCTTTTTTTCGTTTGATAGTTTTAAAGTGCTAAAGTTTAACATAATTTGCGAATCGAGGTAATATAAGTTCAAATAATGCAAGCAGTATTAATTTCAATAGGTGATGAGCTATTAATTGGTCAAACAATTAATACAAATGCATCATGGATGGGTAGGTTTTTAAATGAAAACGGGGTAGATGTAGTGCAAATAATCACTATCAAAGACAATGAAAAAGCCATTGTTGACGCATTAGACAAAGCACAACAATTAGCACCAATAATTCTAATAACAGGGGGGCTGGGCCCAACAAAAGATGATATCACCAAATTAACATTAGCCAAATATTTTAAATCGAAGTTGATTAGAAGTCCCGCAGCTTATGAAAATGTTAAAACAATCTTTGAAAGATTTAATAGGCCATTACTTGAAATAAATGAGCGACAAGCAGATGTTCCAGAAGATTGTATAGTAGTTATAAATCCAAATGGAACTGCACCTGGAATGATTTTCGAGAAAGAAAAAACAGCCATAGCTGCCATGCCAGGAGTTCCTCACGAAATGAGGTATATAATGAAAGAAGGCGTAATACCTTTAATAAAGAGAAAATTTAAAGCGAATCCTATTCTTCACGAAACTCTTTTAACCTCAGGATTAGGAGAATCATTTTTAGCTGAGAAAATTAAACATATTGAAGAATCCTTGCCAGAGGATATCAGTATAGCATATTTGCCTTCAACTGGTTGTATTAAAATTAGGTTAAGTACCTATATAAGCCATAATAGTGATGCATCAACCACATTGAAAAAGTGGCTAGATAAAATTGCGGTTGAAGCTGGCAGTGCTTTGGTGAGTAAAAAAGATGAGTTATTAGTTCAATTTATTCAAGAAACTATGATCTCCAAAAAATTTACTTTAGCATTAGCTGAAAGTTGCACTGGTGGAGCCCTTTCATCTATAATTACAAGCATTTCCGATTGTTCATCTTATTTTAAGGGAGGGATAATAGCTTATGATAATTCTGTAAAAATTGAGCAATTGAAAGTAAAACTTGCTACCATTGAAAAACATGGAGCCGTAAGTAGTGAAGTTGCAACAAAAATGGCTGAATCAATTCGGAAGAAGCTGAAAAGTACACACAGTATTGCAATTACTGGTACTGCTGGCCCAACCGGTGGAACAGATTTAAAACCAATAGGCACTGTTTTTATCAGTGTATCAGATGAGAATCAAATAATTACGAAGAAATTTCAATTTGGTAAAACAAGAGAATTAAATATTGAACGCACAACAATTGTAGCTCTTGACATGCTTCGAAGGTTTGTTGCAGGAACATTAAAGGAGGATTAATAACGACATTTTTAATACAATCAATTATATTTAATATTGACAATGAGTAGTTTAGTAAAAATTTGAATCTATTTTCTTATGCTAAGTCTGCAGTTGTTAATTTTGCACAACTAATTACAATTTAATGGCAAGACACGAACTTATAATGCCCAAGATGGGTGAAAGCGTTGCAGAAGCAACAATAATATCTTGGAATAAGGAAATTGGTGATACTATTGAGATAGATGAACCTATTTTAGAAATTGCTACTGATAAAGTTGATTCAGAAGTTCCTTCTCCTGTTGAGGGAAAATTAATTGAAAAACTTTTTGAAGTAGATGCAGTTGTAAATGTTGGTGATGTAGTCGCCATTATTGAAACAGAAGGTGAAGCTACCGGGGCATCATCAGCTTCAGCAGCACAACCTGTTAAAGCCGCAGCACCTGCTGCAGTTATTGCTACTCAAGTAGAAGAAATTAAACAAACGGTTGGAGTTGCAGCATCACAGGATGGAAATACGCCTAGAGAAGACGGTGATCGATTCTATTCTCCACTAGTTAGAAGTATTGCAGATACTGAAGGTATTGCTCTAAATGAGCTTCAAGCAATTGCTGGAACTGGTAGTGATGGTAGAGTTACTAAAGAGGATGTTTTAGGTTATTTAGGAAATAGAGATAATGGTAATGCAAAACTCAAGGCACCAGCTAAAAGTGCTCCATCAAAAGCTTCTACTGCAGGCCCTACAATTTCAGTGAATGGTGAGGATGAAATCATAGCAATGGATCGTATGCGAAAGCTAATTGCGGACCATATGGTTATGTCTAAGCATACTTCACCTCATGTAACCTCTTTTGTTGAAGCTGATGTTACAAACATTGTTAATTGGAGAAATAAAGTAAAAGACGGATTTCTAAAACGTGAAAAAGAAAAAATCACTTACACTCCAATTTTTATTGAAGCTGTTTGTAAAGCTATTCGCGACCTTCCTATGATTAATGTTTCTGTTGATGGAACCAACATAATTAAGCGTGGAAGAGTAAACATAGGAATGGCTACGGCTTTACCTTCGGGTAATTTAATTGTACCGGTAATTAAAGATGCTGATAGAATGAACTTAGTTGGAATTACTAAGTCGGTTAATGATCTTGCCAATAGAGCTAGAAATAATAAACTAGGTCCTGATGAAGTTTCAGGAGGTACGTTTACTGTTACAAATGTTGGTTCTTTTGGTAATGTAATGGGAACTCCTATTATTAATCAACCGCAAGCGGCAATTTTAGCAGTTGGTGCAATTAAAAAGAAACCTGCTGTAATTGAGACTCCAGAGGGTGATTTAATTGGAATACGTCACTTTATGTTCCTTTCTCTTTCATACGACCACAGAGTTGTAGATGGTTCTTTAGGAGGTTCTTTTGTAAGAAAAGTAGCCGATTATCTAGAGAGTTTCGACCCAAATCAGGAATATTAAAAAATCAGACAATTATTTGACTAAATTTTTCTTCTGTTGAGATTTGCTTTAGCAGGATTATATTAGGGTTCTAATATTTGTAATGAAATTTTCAAAATTATAGTTGATTATTTGGCTTTAAATGAATTATTAACTATAATGCTTGGCGCTGCTGTACTTTATTAACTACAAATTTACCTTCTATTTAGAATAGAATGAGGTAGTAAATTCAGGTATTTGAGATATTTGGGTTTGTGTTAGCCCTTCTGTCACCGACAGAAGGGCTTTTTACGTTTAGAAATTACTTGCTAAATAATTGTTGATCTAGATCTGAAAAGACATTCGTTTTTCTGTAAAAGTGCTCAATAACGATACTTTTACCATACACACCTGAAGTGGATGGTGTTTTGGAAGACAGCTTTTTGAGTTGTCTTCTTTTTTCAATTGATTTTGGTAAGCTTTTTAGAAATGCAAAGTGTGCTCGGTTAATTGCAAAAGCATGCTTTAAATCTCCATCTGAGACGAATTTTAGAAAGGCAGCAAAATCCATGAAAAACCGAATAACTATAATAGGTAACACTTTAGTAGAGTGATAATTTTTAATAAGTGCTATTAAGCTATTCCTGAAGTTTAAATAAGTTTTGTTAGGACTGTCAGATGGGAGGGTCCCACCACCATAATGATATACCACACTTCTGGCGCAACACATAATTTTATAGCCCATGTTCTTTAACCTCCAACAAAGGTCAATTTCTTCCATGTGGGCAAAAAAGTCAGTATCAAAACCTTGGGCTTTTCGGAATAAATCCGCTTTAATTAGCATACAGGCACCTGTTGCCCAAAATACCTCTAAATCAGAATCGTATTGTTGGTTATCATTTTCTAAAATTTCAAAAACCCGACCCCGACAGAAAGGGTACCCCCATTTATCAATGAAACCACCAGCTGCACCAGCATACTCAAAATGTGTTTTGCGTACTTCCCAGATTATTTTTGGCTGAACCACCCCAATTTGAGTGTCCTTTTCCATCATTTGAACTAGTGGCAGCAACCAATTGCTTGGTACTTCTACATCTGAGTTTAAAATCATGAAGTAATCAGCTTCTACCGAATTTAGGCCTTCATTATACCCACCTGCAAAGCCAAAATTTTTTTGATT
>JBLIDK010000035.1:0-23460 GCA_047632595.1 Sphingobacteriales bacterium | reverse complement strand
TGCAATAGCAGCAGTTAAATAACCTCCTGGGTTACCTCGTAAATCTAAAATCAGGTCCTTCATCCCTAAAGAGTTTAAAGAATCTAAGCCTTTTATCATCTCGCGCTGAGTAGTTGCTGAAAATTTGTTGAATTTCATGTACCCAGTATTCTCATCAACCATATAAACAACATCCATACTGTTTAAAGGAATTTTACCTCTTTTAATGGCAAATTCTATCAGTTTAGGTTTTCCACTTCGCATAATGCTAACATTAACTTCTGTGCCTTTAGGTCCTCTTAGACTTTTTATTACATCCGAATTCTTAATGCCGCTTCCAGCAACAGTATCCTGTTCAATTTTTATAATCTTATCACCCGACATGATTCCTAAATCATCTGAAGGGCCACCGGGAATGGCTGTAACTACTAATATTGTATCCTCAAGAATATAAAATTCTATACCTACACCCTCAAAATTTCCTTGAAGATCTTCGTTTGAACGAGTTAATTGCTCAGCAGTGTAATATGCAGAGTGCGGATCTAATTCTTTAAGAATGGCATAAATACCTTCTTCTTCTAATTTTGATACATTAACCGTGTCAACATAATTACCATCAATAATATCAAGTACTCTTTTAATTTTTTCATACTTACTTAATGAAAAATTAAAAATAGACTTAGTAGGCACAGTTGGGGTACTTGACGGGTTCATTTTGGTACCTAAGAACATACCTAATGCTAGTATTGATGCCAATACTAATGGCAATAATATGTTTACTTTACGTTGACTCATAATGTTAATTTACTGGATTTATTTTCTTTAAACGTAAATAAAGCCTTAGAAGTTTGATTTGTCACTAAAACAATACGTTTTATTTTTTAAGTTAGAATGACAAAAATATGCCATTGTTGCTTCCTACCTTTGCAATTGACAAATCTTTATCAAATCTTAATCTAGCAAAACTATGATTTTAATTGCAGATAGTGGTTCAACAAAAACAGATTGGCGACTAATTTCTTCAAAAGAGTTAAATAAACACGGTAAAACCGATGGTTTGAATCCTTTTATTTTGTCAGAAGTAGAAATAGTTAAATGTATAACATCTCAATTATCTATGCCTTTTTCAGATATTGAAGAAGTGCATTTTTATGGTGCAGGCTGTTCTTCTGCTGAACTTTGTCAAATTGTAAATTCTTCACTAAAAACTGTTTTTAATAATGCACATATTTATGTGAATCATGATTTACTAGGTGCTTGTCGTGCTGTTTCTGGTAATGAACAATCTGTTGTAGGAATTTTAGGCACTGGAAGTAACGCCTGTGTTTACAATGGAGATACCATAACACAAGAGGCTACTTCCTTAGGTTATATTTTAGGAGATGAAGGAAGTGGCTCCTATTTTGGAAAAATAATTATTAAAGAATTTTACTACCAATTATTACCGCAGGAGATAATGATTGAATTTCAAAAGCATTTTAAACCCAATAAGTCTGATATGCTTCAGGCATTGTATAGTTCTGATAAACCCAATAAGTTTTTAGCTGCCTTTACCCCGTTTATCAAAACACAAATTGAACATCCACATATCGCAGAAATGCTAGAAAATGGCTTTGATGAGTATATTAAGGTGCATATTTTACCTTTTCAGATACCAAAAGACACTCCAATAAACTTTGTTGGTTCAGTAGCATTTCATTTTCACCAATTTTTAAAAGCAGCATTAGACAAACATGAGTTGCAGTTAAATTATATTGTTCAAAAACCTATCGATCAACTGGTAGAATTTCATAAATCATGACAAAAATAACCGAAACCCCTTCCCTACATTCTGATTTAGAAAAAATGTCAACTTTCGAATTATTGACGAACATCAATAATGAAGATAGAAAAGTTGCAGATGCCGTTAATTTGGTCATTCCAAAAATTGAAGATTTTGTTGACAAAGGATCTGAATTGATAAAAAATGGTGGCCGTTTATTTTACATAGGTGCTGGCACCAGCGGTCGCTTAGGGATTTTAGATGCAAGTGAATGTCCCCCAACATTTGGAGTACCCCATGAAATGGTAATAGGCCTTATAGCGGGTGGTGATAGCGCCATAAGAAAAGCTGTAGAATTTGCTGAAGATGATACTGAACAAGGCTGGAAAGACCTTCAAGAATACAAGATTGACCAACGAGACTTGGTTTTAGGAATTGCCGCAAGTGGCAGCACTCCTTATGTAATTGGAGCACTTAAAAGATGTAACGACCAAGGTATTTTTACTGGAGGATTAACTTGTAATACTGAAAGTGAACTAGCAAAAGTGGCTAAAGTGGCAATTGAGGTTGTAGTTGGCCCTGAATTTGTGACAGGTAGTACTAGAATGAAATCTGGTACGGCCCAAAAACTCGTATTAAATATGATAACTACCTCAATTATGATAAAATTGGGGAGGGTTAAAGGAAACAAAATGGTTGATATGCAACTTAGTAACAATAAATTGGTTGAACGAGGAACCAAAATGATAGCCGAAGAATTAGGTTTAGACAGTGAAAAAGCCAAAACTCTTCTCCTACAATTTGGTTCTGTAAGAGCGGCTGTGGAGAATTCATCAAGAAAATAAATTCGATAAAGAAAGACATTTTATTAAATTAGCATAAGCATGCACAGCATAGAACCATATTATAACTGGCGTGATTTTTACATCGCTTCTGAAGATGAACAAAGTGTGTTCTACGGAAATCAGTACAGTGAGTTTGAATTTACCAATGTTTGCTACAATTACCTGTTGCACCCTCAATGGGAGAATTTTGGTTCAGCTACTCTATTCCTAAAAACTATTTATGTTGATTACGATGAAAGTTTTGCCGTAATTGAGCTCATTGGCGAATGGAATGATTGCATTAGCAATGATGTAATGATTTTGAAGAGGGAAATTCTAGACCCAATGATATTACAAGGAATTAAACGTTTTGTATTAATTGGAGAAAACGTGCTGAATTTTCACTTCGAAGAAGATTCTTACTATGAGGAGCTTTTTGATGATATAGAAGATGGTTGGGTTGTTGGATTAAACTTTAAAGAACACGTTCTAAAAGAATTTAAAGATAATAACATCGACTACTTCATGTATTTTGATGGAAATGAAGAGGATCCTCTTGATTGGAGAATTTTTGAACCTCAACAGTTTTTTGAATTAGTGAATTCAAGAATGGAAAGAAGATTGAACGGAAGCTTTGATTCAATCTACCAACTTAAGCCTGCTTAGTCTTTAAAATTTACTACGGTTATTCCCGACCCACCTTTGTCATCTTTTTCGTCTTCTAAGCTTTTAATATTAGGATAATCAGATAAAAAGTCTCGAATCATAGCACGTAAAATGCCTTCTCCTTTCCCGTGAAGTAGCTTTACCTCACCTGCGCCTAATACCATAGCGTCATCCATAAACTTTTCGACCTTAGCCAATGCTTCTTCAGCACGTAAGCCCCTCAAATCAATATGAGCAACAAAATTTTGTCTCTTTTTAATAAGTTGAGTAGAAATATTTGAACTCTTCTTTTTAACCGGTGTTTTATTCTCTATGGGTTTAAGTCGTGATAATTGAACGGTAGTTTTAACATTATCGCTTGCAACAACCGCAGTCTCATTTCTTAATTGCATTACCGTAACCTCAGCATTACCACCAGATAAAACAACAATGTCTCCTACTTTAATTTTGTAGTTGGTCTTATAGGCTTCTTTTTCGCTTTCTTTAATTGCATCTTGTAGCTCTTCTCGGGCCTCGGCAATTTTTCTACGTAATGGCTTAGTTGCTTCTGGAGCGGCCTTATCCTTCTTAATTTGAGATATTGTTTGCTCAATTAGCTTGTTGCTCTGTTCTATTATTTCAAGTGCCTTTTTTCTTGCGGCATCAATAATATCTTTTTTATTATCCTCTAATTGCTTCTTAACGGATGACACTTCATTTCTTAACTTCTCATGAAGCTTTAAATTTGTGTCTACCATTTCCATTTTTTGATTTAATGAAATGGTATCTTTTTCAAGTTGAGATATAATGTTTGATGACTCTACTGAACTCTTTGCCATTTTATTCTCAGCAGAGGAAATAATAGAACCTTTTAAACCAATTTTCTTTGCTATTTCTAGGGTAAACGAACTACCCGGAGTACCTATCTTGAAATTATAAGTAGGCTCCATTTTTTCTATATCAAAACCTAAATTGGCATTAACGGCTTTGGGATTTTTATATGCAAATGACTTAATTTGAGAAAAATGGGTAGTAACAATAACCTTCGCTTTTCGATCAATTAAATGTTCAAGCATAGCTTGGGCAATGGGCTCACCGTAAGCAGGGTCAGTTCCAGCTCCTAATTCATCAACCAAAACCAAAGTGTTATGAGAACTATGCTCAATAATGTATTTCATATTTGTTAAATGCGCGCTATACGTACTCAACTCATTATTAATATTTTGATCATCACCAATTTCAACAAAAAGGTTACTAACCAATCCTACTTTAGAACTTTCATCACAAGGTACAGGAATGCCATTTTGAATCATCAACTGAATCAATCCAACAGTCTTTAATGTTGCTGTTTTACCACCAGCATTAGCTCCCGAAATAATTATTGCACTGTGTTTTTCACCTAAGCTTAGATCAAATCCTATTATTTTTTTCTTAGATTTTATTGAATCAAAAACTAATAATGGATGCCTGGCATTTTTCAATGAAACTTCAGCTGAGTCAACTAATTCTGGAACTTTAGCGTCAATTTTAATCATAAATTTAGCCTTAGCACGAGTAAAATCTAACCAAGCTAAATACTCTTCATATTCAACAAGTTCTTCCGAATACGGTCTAATAATATCTGTTAAGGCTAAAAGAATCTTACGTACTTCATTCTTTTTATGTGCTTTCAGTTCGTTTAACTGATTATTCAAGTCATGAACTTCTTGTGGCTCTAAAAACACTGTCTGACCCGATGAACTTACATCGTGAACAAAACCCTTTATTTTCTTTTTATGGGATGCATCAACAGGAATTACAATTCGCTCGTTACGTATTGTTAAATTACCACCAGATGTATAACCATCTGCTATTAATTTTCTAAAAACCTTGGCCGTAATGGCTTTGGTTTCTCCGTCCAACTTTGTTATTTCCTTAGTGATTCTATTATAGGTGGGAGACGCGGTACTTAAAATATTTCCTTTTAAATCAATAACAGGCATTAAATGCTTTACTATTGATGCACAAGTAAGTACAGGAGGAGTTCTTTCTGCTATATAAGGGTATTCTTTTGAATATTTTCGTAGAAATGAACCAATTTCAAAGTAATTTTTGCATAAGGTTAAGATGCTAAAGGCTTGTTCAATAGTTAACCAGGAGTTTTCGGGTGCTATATCCTTTAAAAAGTCACTTACCTTAGAAATTTTTACTTCTTTTAAGTTGTTTTCACTTTGAATTAAGTCATTAAACTCCAACGTCTCATTCAACGCTTTTTGAATTGCATCCTTGTCGGTTCCAAATTTGAGTTGATCTACATAATCTTTCCCAATTTCGTTTAAACAAAAGCCTTTAATCAATTCTAAGACTTGGTCGAATTGTAACTTTTTATATAAGTTCTTGGGAAATAGCATTCTTAATTTTCTTGGGCTTCCATTTTAGAATACTCTTCAAGTACCTTCTCGTAAATTTTATTTAAAACTTCTGGATGATGTGTGTAATAAATCATTGATTCTCTAAAAACAGTCGAATCAATTGAATATTTATTAAAAACATATTGATAATGATTTGCCCCATGTTGAAAAAGAGTATCTCCATACGACATTGTTGCTAAATCTGATTCTATCAGGTGAACATCTACCAAAATGTGTACCATTAAATCCTCGTCTACAACATTTTCAGGTATAGAATCAAAATTACATGCAATTAAAAAACAGAAAATAAACGGTATTGCCTTAATCATCCTTAATTTTGGCGCAAATTACTTAAAGGAAATTATAAATGACAATTACAGAAAAATTTGATTCCATAAAAGATCAGGTGCTCTCCTCTAATGTAGAAGTTTTACCTATTACAAAAAAACAAACGGTAAAAGATATTCAAACTTTATACGACCACGGGCAACGAGCTTTTGGTGAAAATTTAGTACAAGAAATTCTTGAAAAGAAAGAATTACTTCCAAATGATATAGAATGGCACATGGTGGGCCACTTGCAATCAAACAAGGTTAAGCAGATTGCTCCATTTATTCACTTAATTCATTCGGTTGATAGTTTTAAGCTTCTTAAGGAAATCAATAAACATGCTTTGAAGAACAACAGAGTAATATCTTGTTTATTTGAGGTGAAAATTGCTGATGAAGAAAGTAAATATGGTTTTAGTTTTGAAGATTTAATTTTAGGTTTAAGTTCTGGCCAACACAATGACTTACCTGGCATTTCCATTGCTGGATTAATGGGTATTGCAACTTATACAAGCAGTGAAAAAATGATAAAAGAAGAGTTTTATGAGCTTGCAACTTTGTTTAAGGGCTTAAAACTTGAATACTTTAAAGACAATGATCATTTTACTGAGATATCAATGGGCATGAGTGGCGACTATCCAATTGCGGTAAAAGAGGGAAGTACCATTATTCGAGTTGGAAGTAGTATTTTCGGAAAAAGAAAGAAATAAGTATTCACAAGCAATGAATTACGACCAAACTTTAGATTTTTTATTCTCCCAATTGCCAATGTTTCAAAACGAGGGTAAATCGGCTATTAAAAAATCATTGCGTAACATTATCTCTCTTTGCAATCATCTTGATAATCCACAAAATTCATTTAAAACCATTCATGTTGCAGGTACTAATGGAAAAGGCTCTGTTTCTCATATGTTAAGCTCTGTTTTAACAGATAATGGTTACAGGTGTGGATTATACACCTCTCCTCACCTTCTAAATTTTACTGAGCGAATTAAAATTAATGGCGAGGAATGTGATCAAAACTTCATCGTAGATTTTGTTGCAAAAAATCAAAAAGTTATTTCACATGTTAAGCCTTCCTTTTTTGAAATTACTGTGGCAATGGCTTTTCAATATTTTCATGAACAAGGTGTACAAGTTGCAGTTATCGAAACAGGTTTAGGTGGTAGATTGGATTCTACTAATATTATTAACCCAATACTGTCAATTATTACTTCAATTGGCATTGATCACCAAGATTTATTAGGTGAAACAATTGAAGAAATTGCAGGTGAAAAAGCAGGGATAATAAAGCGAAATGTTCCTGTTGTTATTGGTCATCAACTAAAAAATGTAACCGATGTTTTAACCCAATTTGCAGAAAATACAGGTGCTGATGTTTACATTACAGATAAAGCTGAACTTGAATTGGTTACTGCAGAAGAACAAGTTATTAAAGTTGGCTCGAAGTCTTATTCAATAGATTTAATGGGGCAATATCAACGTCAAAATTTACCTATTGCATTAAAAGCAATCGACATTTTGAAAACGCATGACTTTAATATTCCCAACATCGAAAATGGCCTAAAAAATGTAATTAAAAACACTTCTTTCCGAGGTCGTTGGGATAGAATAGTGTTCAAAAACCGACAATTTATAGCGGATATTGGTCATAATGAAGATGGAATTCGCCAAAACATGCAGCAGCTCCAAATTCTAGATAAAAAATGCACTCAAATAATTTTTGGCACTGTTAGCGATAAAAAACACGATGATATTTTAAAGCTATTACCACGTGGTGCAAATTACTACTTTGTAAAACCAACGGTAATAAGAGGATTGGATGCTAAGGTGCTCCAGCAAAAAGCTGCAAAATTTAAACTTGTTGGGCAAGATTATGCTTCAATTGAAGATGCTTTACATTCAGCACTTTTAAATTGTGCTGAAGATGAAACTATTTTTATTGGCGGCAGCACCTTTTTAGTAGCAGATTTTTTACGTCATTTGCAAATCAACTAAGAAACTGGATTCAACAAGCCTATATCGCAACCCTACCATGATAACACTTGCGTTTATCATGTTTATTAATGCGCTTAGTATTGGGTTAATAGTGCCCTTAATGTATCCTCTATCTATAAAATTTGGCTTGAATCCAACAGGCCTTAGCTTATTGTTTACTTCATTTTCCATTGGTCAATTTTTTGCCACACCAATAATTGGTAGATTAAGTGATAAGTATGGCAGAAAGCCTTTGTTACTTATTTGTTTAGCAGGCACCAGTCTAGCTTTTGCATTATTAGCCTCAGCTCAATCAGTTGTTATGTTATTTGCAGCTCGCATTTTTGATGGTATTACTGGAGGAAACATTTCTGTAGCCAATGCAGTAGTGGCAGATATAACTGATGAGAAAAACAAACCAAAAGCATTTGGTATTTTGGGTGCGTCTTTTGGTGCTGGATTCTTAATTGGACCAGCAATTGGAGGGGTTTTAAGCGACAATTCAATCTCTGCTCCATTTTGGTTTGCTTGTGGCTTATCTGCTGTTGGTGTCGTATTGGGAATGTTTATGCTTAAAGAATCAAACAAACACAGAGCCAATGAACGTTTTTTATTTAGAAACACGTTGAATTTTACTATTCCTTTTAAATCCTTAAGAAAACCTGCGGTTGGGATATTTATTACTTTAGGCTTGTTTACCGCAATGGCTCATCATTCAATGATTATTGGGTTTCAAACCTATACAGTTGACATTTTAGGATTAAACCCAAGGCAAATAGGACTGTTTTTCACCTGTTTTGCACTTATAATTGTCATAATGCAAGCAGTTGGTATAAATGTTATTCTCAAAAAAATCTCCAAAAAACAATATGTACTACTTGGCACCTTAACGTTGATGTTTATTGGATTTATCACGGCTTATTTCAGTAATACTTTAGGAATTTTTGCTTTAGCTATTTTCATTTACACACTAGGTTCATCAATTAAAGAACCACTTATTCAATCTCTAATTAGTGAAAGGACCAAGAATAATGAACAAGGAAAGGTTTTAGGCATTTATCAAAGCTATATATCTATGGGTCAAATCTTAGGTCCATTATTGGCTGGGCTAGTTGCTTTAATTTCGATACAATCGATCTTTCTTTTCGCAGCTATAATGATTTTATTCTCATTGGTTACTGTAATCAAATCGTTAAGGATTAATAAAATATAGGCTTATTTAACCTTCTTATACTTGGCTTTCAAAAACCAACTCCCAAACTTAAGTTGTAACACTCCAAAGAAAGCCTCTTTAAAAATTCCACCGGACATTTTTGAAACTCCTTCTGTCCTATCCGTAAAAATAATTGGCACTTCTTTTAAAACAAAGCCTTTTTTCCACGCTGTGAACTTCATTTCTATCTGAAAGGCATAACCTACAAACTTCACCTTTGAGAAGTCTATGGCTTCTAATAAGCCTCTTTTAAAGCATTTGAATCCGGCTGTAGTATCTTGAATCTTAATTCCAAGGATAGTTCTTACATAAACAGAGGCAAAGTATGACATTAAAACACGCCCCATTGGCCAGTTTACAACATTTACACCTGTAACATATCGAGAACCTATTGCTAGGTCTGCTCCTTCCTTACAGGCTTTACGTAGTTTTATTAAGTCTTTGGGGTTGTGCGAAAAGTCAGCATCCATTTCACAAATAAATTGATAGTCTTTTTTCAAAGCCCATTTAAATCCATGAATATATGCAGTACCTAATCCTTGTTTTCTAGATCGTTCTTCAATAAACAAGCATTCCGAAAATTCGGCCTGAAGTAGTTTTACAATATTTCCGGTACCATCGGGTGAACCATCATCAACTATAAGCACGTCAAAAGGTACCGTTAAGGAAAACACCTTACGGATAATCGCGGCAACGTTTTCTTTTTCGTTATACGTTGGAATGATAACCAGAGAATCGCTCAAAATTTTTGTTGGAATTAAGCTGTAACTGTTTGTGCTTTTTTATGATCAGCTAAAAATTTAGCTAAGCCAGAATCAGTTAACGGATGATTTAATAAACTTGTAATTACAGATAAAGGACACGTAACAACATCAGCACCTATTTCAGCACATTGTAGTAAATGTGTTGTATGTCTAACTGAAGCCGCTAAAACTTCCGTTTCGTATCCGTAATTGTCATAAATCGTACAAATTTGCTCTATTAAAGCCATACCATCATGACTAATATCATCTAAACGGCCAATAAACGGACTAACATAAGATGCACCAGCTTTTGCAGCAAGCAAGGCTTGACCTGCACTGAAAACCAATGTACAGTTTGTTTTAATTCCTTTGTTGTAGAAATACTTTAAAGCACGAACACCATCTTTTATCATTGGAATTTTAACAACAATGTTTGGATGTAAAGCAGCAAGCTTTTCGCCTTCTTCAATCATCTCTTTATATGTTGTGCCAATCACTTCTGCACTAACATCGCCATCAACAATTTCACAAATTGTAACATAATGTTTGTTTACAGCTTCTTCTCCCGTAATGCCTTCTTTTGCCATTAATGAAGGGTTTGTAGTAACTCCATCAAGAACTCCTAAGTCAAAAGCTTCTTTAATTTGATCTAGATTGGCGGTATCGATAAAAAATTTCATTCTTTGTAGTATTATTTAATTGTTCCAAAGGTACATTTTGAAGTTTAAAAAATAACTACATGTTGAATATTACTGTTCCATTAACCATACAAAAAGTTGATAAACTTGGTTTCCATTTGCTGGTGGATATAAAACTAAAAGGAAATACTTATCAATTGGTTCTAGATACTGGTGCATCTCAAACAGCATTAGACATGGGGTTTGTTCAAAGTATTTTTCCAGGTATAGATATTGAAGAAGTTGATGGTGCAAGTGCTGGAGTTGGTTCTTCAAAAATAGACAGTTGGCAAGTTCAAATTCCATTAATTGAAATTGGCGAATTACGACTTAAGAAATACAAAATTGCCGCACTCGATTTAACTCATGTTATGATGGCATATGAGGTTTTTAATCTTCCTAAAATTCATGGTGTTTTAGGCGGAGATATACTTCAAAAATATCAAGCCATTATTAATTATAGAAATCTAACTCTTACTTTACATCTTACTTAAAGTTTTAATTTAATTGACTAACATAATTATATGAATATAAAATGTTTATACCATTACTTCTACACTCAATAGTCAATCGCCAAGTATTATTCTGTAAAACAGCCTTAGTCTTTATAAACGCTCGTTAACAATGGTTTACAACTCATTAGTTACTTGCAAATCATTCTATCTTTGATGTAGCTTGAAAAACATTATTATTAAATAAAATTTGATAACAGTATTAATAGGTTTATATTTCCAAATATATGCCAGTTACGACAAAAACGACATCTACCCTACCCCTAGTAAAGCGAGTGCAAATGGTTCGGGATTTTACACAAGAAATATGCGCTTCGTTAAAAACAGAAGACTACCTTGCCCAGCCTGCTGTTGAGGTAAGCCCTCCCAAATGGCACCTTGCTCATACTACCTGGTTTTTTGAAAATTTCTTATTAGTTCCTTTTAAAATAAATTACAAAGTTTATCACCCTAAGTATTCATTTTTATTCAATAGCTATTATGAAACGGTTGGAGAAAGATGGAAAAGAACAGAAAGAGGAGCTTTAACTCGACCTACAGTTGTGGAAGTTTATTCTTATAGAAAACATGTAACCGAAGCGTTAATTGACTTTATCGAAAATGGTAACCTAACTAAGGAACAAGAAGAAATTATCGAACTTGGACTTCAACACGAACAACAACATCAAGAATTATTAGTTACCGATATAAAATACATCTTAGGAATTAACCCCCTATTTCCTGTTTATTCGAATAAAAAAATCCCATTATCTGTTAAAAGCGAACTTAGTTTCAAGGATATCTCAAGCGGCGTTTATGAAATTGGACATGAAGGCGATAGTTTTTGTTTTGACAATGAAAAAAACCAACATCACCAATATATAAACACCGTACAAATTGCAGCAAGACCAATTAATAACGGTGAGTATTTGAACTTTATGACTTCTGGAGGCTATACTAATTTTAATTTTTGGCTTCAAGAAGGTTGGCAATGGGTACTTGACAACAATATAGTTTCACCAATGCATTGGCATAATATTAATGGGAAATGGTTTGAATTCACATTAAACGGCTTGCGAGAAATAGATGTGAATGCACCTGTAGCCCATGTTAGCTTTTACGAAGCTGAAGCCTATGCAAATTGGGCAAAATGTAGACTACCAACAGAATTTGAATGGGAAGTTTTTGCCAAATTGGGTGAAGGAAATGGTTTCTCTCAGTCTAATTTTGCAGAATCAGGGATTTTTCACCCAATGGCTACAAGTATGTACACAAGCTCTGGTGGAGCCTGGGAATGGACAGGTAGCGCCTATAGACCCTATACAGGATTTAAAATAGCCAATGGAGCTCTTGGAGAATACAATGGGAAATTCATGGTTAACCAGTACGTTTTAAGAGGAGGCTCTTGTGCAACTAGTCATTCGCATTACCGCACCACCTACAGAAATTTCTTTCACCCTCAGTTACGTTGGCAATTCACCACAATACGCCTCGCAAAAGATATAGTATGAGTCAATTCTCAAAAGATGTAATTGAGGGCTTATCCTCAATGCCTAAAGAACTTTCATCGAAGTATTTTTATGATGAATTAGGCGATTCCCTTTTTCAAGCAATTATGCACTTGGATGAATATTATTTAACCAAGTCAGAGTTTGAAATATTCTCTTCAAATAAAGCACGCCTTACTGAGCTATTTAGCAGTAATTGCGACACATTCAACTTAATAGAATTTGGAGCTGGAGATGGACTGAAAACTAAGGTGCTTTTAAAGCATATGGTTGAAACCGGTGTTGATTTCACCTACATCCCTATCGATATCTCACAAAATGCAATTAACAAGCTAGAAGCAAGTCTTAAGGATGAAATACCTATGCTAAAGGTTGATGGTGTCGTAAACGAATACTTTGGTGCTCTAGAAGAAATCTCAAAAAAGAATCAATCAAAAAATGTCATTCTATTCCTGGGATCCAATATTGGTAATTTTAATGATGACCTAGCGCATGATTTTTTATCGCAAATCAATAAATCGCTAAAAGGAAATGACCTATTACTTATTGGTTTTGATTTAAAGAAAAATCCCAAGAAAATACTTGCCGCCTACAACGACAAACAAGGAATTACAAAAGCATTTAACTTGAACTTACTTTCAAGGATTAACAAAGAATTTGAAGGTGATTTTGACTTAGGAAAATTTGACCATTACCCAATGTACAATCCAATTAATGGAGAATGTAGGAGTTTTATAATTAGTCTTGCTAAACAACAAGTTACCCTAAAAAAGCTCAATAAAAGTTTTGACTTTGCATTAGACGAGCCAATTTTTATGGAAATTTCAAGAAAATATGACCTTCAGCATATCAATAATCTAGCTTTAAAAACGCAATTTAGAGTTAAAGAAAATATATTTGACTGTAAACATTTCTTTGTCGACAGTATTTGGGAAATAAAATAAGTATTATGAAAGCAATTTGGAATAACGAAATTATAGCAGAAAGCAATGAAACTAAAGAAGTTGAAGGAAATCAATATTTCCCTCAAGATTCATTAAAAAAAGAGTTTTTTAAGTCCAGTGATTTTCACACAACATGTCCATGGAAAGGGATAGCTTCTTACTATAGCCTTGCAGTTAGTGGTGAAACTAATAAAGACGCTGCTTGGTATTATCCTGCCCCTAAAGAAGCTGCGAGTGAGATTAAAGATCACGTAGCCTTTTGGGCTGGTGTTAAAGTTGTAGAATAGAAGAAACTTAATTACAAGTTCTCCATTACAAATCTTGTCAACTTAGTAAATAAGTGATTTGAAGTATTACCACCACTTATACCATGTGATTTATTTGGATAGTAAGACGACTCAAATTGAACATTCGCATCCACTAAAGCTTTATGCATCTCTGCAGCATTTTGAAAATGCACGTTGTCATCTGCCAGGCCGTGAACCAATAAGTATTTACCTCTAATTTTATCTGCATGTGATAATGGTGAATTTTCATCATATCCTTTACCATTTTCTTGAGGTGTTCTCATATAACGCTCTGTATAAATGCTATCATAAAACCTCCAGTTTGTAACTGGTGCAACCGCCATAGCCATTTTAAACACATCAGCACCTTGACTAATACAGTTTGAACTCATGTAGCCACCATAACTCCAACCCCAAATACCTATTCGCTTAGCATCAACCCATGTTTTACTTGCTAAGTATTTTGCAGCACTAATTTGATCTTGAACTTCATACTTACCTAATTGCATATAGGTCATTTTCTTAAACTCTTCTCCTCTAGAACCGGTTCCTCTGTTATCAACAGAAACAACAATATATCCCATATTAGCCAATGCTTGACTCCACATTACTCTGCTGTTTCCCCAGCTATTGGTTACTGTTTGTGATCCAGGTCCTCCATAAACATAAAGTAAAACGGGGTATTGTTTGGTTGAATCAAAATCCCAAGGCTTTATTATCCATGAATTAAGTGGTGTACCATCTGCTCCTGGTATTTTTATGAATTTCACATCTTGAAAAGCATAATTCTCCATCTTTTTCAATAAGGCAATGTTGTTTTCTAGCATGCGTACTTCTTTACCGTTATTGTCATTTAAACTAACAATGTAAGGCTGATTTGCAGTGCTGTAATAGTTTATAAAATAGCTGAAATCTGAACTAAAATTGGCAATACTTGTTCCTTTTTCCGGTGCTATGGCCTTATCGCCTTTTCCATTCAAGCCAACTGAATAAACTCCTTTATCCATTGCTGAATTTTTTGCCGCTTGGTAGTACACTGTTTTTCGCTTCTCATCTATTCCATAAAAAGATGTCACATCATGTTTTCCTGTAGTAAGAGCTCTCTCCTCTTTACCATCCATGGTATAAAGATAAATGTGATTAAAACCACTTTTCTCAGAGGTTATTACAAAATGTTCTTTGTCATTCAAAAAGGTCAAGTCATCATTAATATCAATATAATACTTGTTCTCTTCTTTTAAGAAAGTTTTAACCGTATTGGCCTTTACATCAGCAAAGATGTAGTCTAACTTATTTTGAAGTCTGTTCATTCTACGAATACACAACAAATTGTCTGTTTGTGTCCAGTTGATTCTTGGAATGTATTGATCTGGCGTTCCGTCAATATTAATTTTGAAGCTTTTGTCAACTGCAAGACTGTAATTATAAATAGAAACTACAGCATTGTCTTCTCCAGCTTTAGGATACTTGAAAGTATATTCTTCTGGATATAAATCGTTGTAATAAGTCATTGAAAATTGCTTTACAGCACTTTCATCAAACTTATAGTAAGCAATATTTCTGCTATCTGGCGACCAATTAAAAGCCTGAGTAAAGCCAAATTCTTCTTCATATACCCAATCAGTAGCTCCGTTTATAATTTCATTTTTCTTACCATCTTTTGTTATTTGAATTTCTTTCTTGGCAGCTAAATCAACTACAAATAGGTTGTTCTCTCTTACAAAAGCTACTTTCCTACTATTCGGACTAAATGTTGCATCAATTTGCTTTCCGTTTTCACTTAATTTTTGAGTTTTGTTGCTTGCTAGGTCGTAGATATAGTTTTCCTCACTTGACGAATGTCTATAGATCTTTTCTCTTTCTGTACTCAACATAAGTTTAGTTTCGTCCGCATTAAATTTATAAGCGAAAAACTTAAACTCTGCTTTAGCATTTAATTGAGAGTATAAAGTATCCACTGCTTTTCCATCTGCATATGCATATTTTACTATAAGTTGACTGCCTTCATTATTCGATTCAGTACGAGTAAAATGTTGACCATCATTCATTGAACTTAAACCACTTATTAGCTTTGGACTAAATGAATAATTCTGGAAAATTTCTTTTACAGTGATAGCAAATTTTTCTTTTTGCGCATTTGCAAAAAACATGGAAAATGAAAAAGTAAGAAGTAAAAAAATACGCATAGTAGTTGAATTAATTTTTATTTGAAAGCGCTAATATAAGCTTTAGATAAAAGTCTATCTAAAAGTTTAAGTAACATTATTAGTTCTTTGTTTTTTCGTTAGGATCGTTATATAATTTATCATTTGGAATTGGATCGTTCCGAAGTTTTAGATCTTCTAAATGAATATACTTGTCTTTTTGCCATTTTAATGCATCGTAACTAAGGTCTGGGCCATAGGTTTCGTAAAACTCAGCTGCGTTTGGGCTAGGTGGCGACAAGTGGTCAAAAACAATAATATCTTTGTTCTCGTCATATCGTAATAACATACTTACTTGGGCGGTAAATTCAAAAACAATTCTATTTTTCACCTTACCGTTGTGGTTAATAATTGGAGCGCCAAATACTGCTTTACCATCCTTATTAAAGGTTAATATTTCTATTACTTTTTTTGTAGAGAACCTGTTATTCCCTTTCCACCCAAGAATTGCATAATAATCATTTTTCTTGTACTTGGTTTTGATAATATCATAATAATGAGCGCCGTACCAGCTGTTGTTATTGTAAATGGAATCTTCGGGAAACTTGGTATACTTGCTATTATCAAATAAAGGAATCAATTCTAACTCTTTTGAATTTAGCTGAATTGCTCCAAAATATCGGTACTCCCCATAACTGTCCATTACGTTCCAGTTAAATATTCTAAATTTATTATCCGGTGAATATACTTTGGCTATTGACTTTACTGAATCGAATGGATAGTAATAACTAAATTCATTATTCTTTAACGCAGGTACTAAGGTTTTAATAAACTTTTCACTATTCTTTCTTCGCTCAGAAACATCTGGGTTGTTAATAAGTTCGTACCCAATTTTTTTCAATGAATCTTGAGCCACTTCAATTGATAAATCAAAAGATTTTTTGGCAGATTTTTTAAAATACTTTGCTGGTTGTGCTGAAACACAAATACAAACAATCGAGCAAAATGCTGTTATATATAATGATCTCATTCTTATAGTTATACTTCTTTAACGCAAAAAAGGACAAGTTAATACCTGTCCTTTTTGCTATTTTAATTACTAATTATACTAATTCTACAACAATTGCAGAAGCACCACCACCACCATTGCAGATAGCTGCAGCGCCAATTTTTCCTTTGTTTTGTTGAAGAACTGACAATAAAGTAACAACGATTCTTGCTCCTGAGCATCCAATTGGGTGTCCCATTGCAACAGCACCGCCGTTTACATTAACTTTAGTTGGGTCAAGCTTCATTTCTTTGTTGTTTGCCACAGAAACCACAGCAAAGGCTTCGTTAATCTCAAAATAGTCAACATCACTGGTTTTTAAGCCCGCTTTGTCTAATGCTTTTGGTAAAGCTTTTGAAGGCGCCGTTGTAAACCACTCAGGTGCCTGAGCCGCATCAGCAAAACTCCTAATTTTTGCAATTGGCTTAATACCCATTTTCTCTGCACGTTCTTTGCTCATCAACACTACGGCCGCAGCACCATCATTAATACTTGAAGCGTTAGCAGCTGTTACTGTTCCATCTTTTTGAAACACTGGGCGTAATCCTGGAACTTTATCATAGTTCACTTTTCTGATATCTTCATCTTCAGAAACAACCACTGTGCCTTTTCTAGAAACAATTTCTACTGGAACTATTTCAGCTGAAAATTTTCCAGATTCAGTAGCGGCAGTTGCTCTTTTATACGATTCTATTGAGAAAGTATCTTGGTCTTCTCTTGAAATATTGCATTCTGAAGCGCAAAGTTCAGCAGCATTTCCCATGTGGTAATCGTTATAAACATCCCATAAACCATCTTTAATAATTCCATCAACCACTTGGTTATGACCTAAGCGGTAACCAGATCTAGATCCTGGAAGGTAATAAGGAGTATTACTCATGCTTTCCATTCCACCAGCAACTACAATATCATTATCACCTAACATAATAGATTGAGCACCTAACATGATAGCCTTCATACCCGAAGCACACACTTTATTTAAAGTTGTACATGGAACACTGTTATCTAATCCAGCTTTTAACGCCGCTTGTCTAGCAGGAGCTTGACCAACATTAGCAGTTAAAACATTGCCCATAAATAATTCTTGGACATCAGTAGTAGTAATTTTTGCTCTTTCAACAGCGCCTTTTATAGCAATAGCACCCAATTCTGGAGCAGTCATTGACGATAAAGATCCTGAGACACTTCCTATTGGAGTTCTGGCCACGCTAACAATATAAACTTCTTTCATATTTTCAATTTTACCTTTTTGTTTGAGCTTAAATTTTTAATGATTTAATAACCTAAACGAGTGTTAATTTGAGCGTGCAAATATAGGCATCAAAAGTTGCAAGGACATAGGAGAAAGGAAGTATTTGTTCATTCCATTACATTTATTCAGTTAATTACAATAGATTTAAATGCCTTATATGAGTTAAACTTGTACTTTCGCACCAAGAAAAAGTAAATGAAAACCAAGTTACGAGTTAGTTCGAACCTTAATTTAATAGTTAAATACACAATGGTTATTTTGTGTATTGGGTTAATCGTTTACACTCTTCCCAAAAACTCAAAACCAAAATTCGATTACGAGAAAGGTCAACCATGGTCGCACGATGACTTAATTGCCCCTTTTGACTTTTCTATTCATAAAAGTGAAGAAGAAATTCAAAAACAACGTGAAAATGTTAAAAACGATGTATACCCAGCTTACAATCAAATCTCTGTTGTAGCCGAAGTTCTTAAAAACTTTAATAAGGATATTGATAAACGAAAAAATGCAGGTTTCTTAAATAAAATTACCGCTGGCAACGACCTAAAAGATGTAAAGGACGTAGGTGAAGAACTCATTAAACAGTTACTTTCTGTAGGGGTTTTAAACACAGAAGAATTGTCGCCAATGATTACTGTTTTGGAGTCAAACATAGCTAAGGATGCTCCAACTTCACGTTTTTACACCATTAACAGTGCGAAAAATTACTTCGAATCTGAATTAAAACTACAAGACGAAAAAGATAAAAACCTTCTATTTGAAGAATTACAAGAGCATTTAAGTCCTAACCTTATTTACAACAGTGCACTTACTACAACTATGCGCCGTGATGCTATGGAAGCAATTCCAATTACTAGAGGCTTAATTCGAAAAGGACAGAAAATTATTGGTCGCGGTGAACTTATTGATATTGAAACTCTACAAACTCTAGAGTCGTTCGACATAGAATACAATCAAAAAGTAGGTTTATCTGGAAACCCTGCATTTCTAATTGTTGGACAAATGTTAATTGTTTCTCTAGGGTTAGCACTTTTAATGACCTTTTTACTGCTTTTTAGAACTGATATTTATCGCAACAATAGAAAACTATCCTTACTTCTATTAAATATTACTGGGATGATCTTATTGGTTAATTGGTCAATTGATTTAAACATTCCAAGTGTTTACATGCTACCCTATTGTTTAATTCCAATAATAGCAAGAGTACTATTTGATACGCGATTAGCCTTGTTTATACATTTAATAACCACTTTAATTTTAGGGTTTATCGTGCCAAACGGTTTTGAATTTATCTTTTACCAAACCACAGCAGGTATGGTTGCTATTTTTAGCATAGTAAACCTTGTGAAACGCTCCCAATTTTTCACCAGTGGTGCGCTAATTTTGGCAACATATATTTTGGTTTATTTTGGAATTATCCTAATTCAAGATGCCTCATTAGTAAATGTAGAATTTGTTCAATTAAGCTGGTTCTTTATTAGTGTACTTTTAAGTTTATTAGCCTATCCGTTAATTTACGCATTTGAAAATGTCTTTGGTATTACTTCTGATGTTACTTTAATGGAGTTAACGAATGTAAACAACCCATTACTTCGTAAATTAAGTATTAAAGCTCCGGGAACTTTTCAGCATTCATTACAAGTGGCAAATTTAGCTGAGTCTGCCATATATGAAATAGGTGGCAACCCTATTTTGGTACGTGCCGGAGCCTTATACCACGATATTGGTAAAATGGAAACCCCTCAGTATTTTATTGAGAATCAAACAAGAGGTAATAATCCGCATGACCAGTTAGAATTTGAAGAAAGCGCAGCAATAATTGTGAACCATGTTACTCGTGGAGTGGAAATGGCCAAAAAAGAACGCCTACCCGATTGCATTATAGATTTTATCATGACTCATCATGGCAATACACGAGTAGAATATTTCTATCAAAACTTCTTAAAAAACTTCCCAACAAAATTTGTGGATGAAAGTAAGTTTAGGTACCCGGGCCCTATTCCTAATTCTAAAGAAACAGCTGTCTTAATGCTAGCTGACTCTGTAGAAGCGGCAAGTAGAAGTTTAAAAGATCCCGAAGCTTACGGCCTTGACGCTTTAGTAGATAAAATTATAGATGGTAAGATGAAAATGGGACAGCTAAACAATAGTAGTGTAACCTTAAAAGAATTAACACGAATTAGATCTATCTTCAAGAAAATGCTAAAGAGCATTTACCATTTACGAGTTGAATACCCAGAAAAAGAAGGAAGTTAATGAGCAAAACAAATAAAATTAGAAATCCATTCAATACTAAAAGTTGGAACGAGATTAAGACTAAAGACTCTTGGCAAATTTTTAGAATAATGGCTGAGTTTGTGGATGCCTTTGAAAAAATGACAACCATTGGACCCTGTGTTTCAATTTTTGGTTCTGCTCGTACCAAACCAGGTACTCCCTATTACGAATTAGGCGTTGAAATTGCTGAAAAACTAACTCAAAAAGGATACGGAATTATTACTGGTGGTGGCCCTGGAATTATGGAAGCTGCTAATAAAGGTGCTCAGCAAGGTGGTGGAAAAAGCGTTGGCTTGAATATTGACTTACCTGGTGAACAAGACCATAACGATTTTATTGATCGTGACAAAGTCTTAAACTTCAACTACTTTTTTGTTAGAAAAGTAATGTTTTTAAAATATGGAATGGGATTTATAGTACTTCCTGGTGGTTTTGGAACAATGGATGAACTTTTTGAGGCGTTAACACTTATTCAAACCGAAAAGACCGCTAAATTTCCAGTTGTTTTAGTAGGGATTTCTTACTGGCAAGGATTAGTAGACTGGATTAGAAAAGAAATCTTAGAAACTCAAGAAAACATTAACAAAGAGGACATGGATTTATTCATTCTAGTAGATACTGCCGATGAAGCTGTTGACCATATTGTAAATTACTATAGCCACTCTACTCTTAAACCTAATTTCTAAAGTTGAACCTTAAAGTTTACATACTTTTAATTTTAGTTTTACCGGCTGTTGGTGCACTAATTGGAAGTTTTAGGAAGAGATTGTCTCTTGCAGACTTTGCACCTTCAATTTTCACTTTTGTTTCTTTTATTCTCGCCCTTAAAGTAGGAATCAATAATTGGAATAATCCTGTGCAATTATCTTTTTCTTGGTTTAGCTTTAAAGTGCATGGTTCATTGAGTGAAGCCACTGTTAATTTTGGTTTTTTTATTGACAATGTGTCGATTATTCTTTTGGTTTTGATTCCATTTATCGCCTCTTTAGTTCTGCTCTACTCTATTTCTTATTTAAAAAATGATCCCAACCTTCAAACGTATTGGTTGAAACTTGGAGCCTTTTGTTCAGTAATGCTGGCTTTAATTGCAGTTAATAATTTGCTGGCACTTTATTTCTTTTGGGAACTAGTTGGTTTCACCTCTTATTTATTAATTGGTTTTTGGAATAAAGCTGAAGCACCACCTAAAGCATCAACAAAGGCTTTTTTGATTAATCGAGTTGGCGATATGGCTTTTTTATTGGGAATATTTATAATTTACCAGCAATACCGAACGCTCAATTTTGTTGAACTTATTGGCTTAATTAAAGAAACCTCCTTAATCGCAAATTCAACTATTGGAAGTGGCAATTGGTTAAACGTAATTGCATCTAATGGAGGAGCATTTTTCACCTCATTGCCAGAGGTTTGGCTTATTATAGCAGGACTCTGTTTCTTTCTTGGGGCTTGTGCAAAATCTGCCCAAATTCCATTTCAAAATTGGTTACCAGATGCCATGGTAGGACCCACACCAGTTTCATCACTTATTCATGCAGCTACCATGGTAATTGCTGGCGTTTACCTCTTAATTCGATTGTTACCTATTTTACATCCAGTAGTGCTTTTAGTTATTGCTGTAATTGGTAGTATTACCGCTTTATTTGCAGGCATTTCAGCAACTGTACAAAAAGACATTAAACAAGTTCTTGCCTATTCAACCATTTCACAAATAGGCTTTATGATGGTTGCCATTGGTGCGGGTTCAGCTTCAGCTGCAATTATCCATTTAAGTACCCATGCATTTTTTAAATGCCTGTTGTTTTTAGCATCTGGTGGAGTGATACTTTTTATGCGTTCTCTTCAATCCTCCAACCCCTCACTAGATGACCAAAATTTGAATCACATGGGTGGAATCGCAAAAGCTAAATCTATTTTATTCATCCCATTTACTTTAGCAGTTTTAGCCATTTCTGGGATTCCTCTTTTTTCTGGTTTCCTTTCAAAAGACGCCATCCTTTTTGCCTTAAATAATGCTTCTTCAGGAAGTTCTATTTATTTATTAGCGATGGGTTTCTCACTTTTGGCTATACTTTGTACAGGCTTTTATTCCGCCAGACTCTGGACACTTATTTTTATAGTTCCCGCCAAATGGAAAAGTCCCAAAGCCCAGCTTACGTTAAGTTGGCAAATTTTGGCACCTATAATTGCACTTTGTGTATTATGCTTTTACTTTCCATTTGGAATCTCACCATTCAATCCTGAAAGTTCTTGGATAGTTCTTAATATCTTTCAACAACGTTTCTTTGTTAATGTAGATATGGCCTCCGTTGGATTAGTTTCAAGTCCTGTTTTAATTGGTTTGTCACTGATTTTAACGGCTGCAGGTTTATCCTTGGGCTTCATCAATGCTAAAAAAGCCTTCTTCCCTAATTCCATTTGGACAAGTTTTTGGCTAAAAGGATTTGGGTGGGATGTAGTTTTAAACAAGATTGTATTGACATTTTCTTCCTTAATTTGGACAAGTCTAAGCTGGTTTGAGAAAAACATTCTAGATTTAGCTGGAATTAGATTGATAACTAGCCAAAAGTATGTAGCACATGTTGCAAAATTAGTTGATCGCTATGTAATTGATGGAATGGTTGTGGGAAGTGGAAAAACAGCACTTTTTGGATCCTTATTAGCTAAAAAATCAGGCTCTGGATATATTCAATGGTATATATTATTGATGGTTTTATCATTGTTTGCCATCTTTACCTTTCTTATATAAATTATAAAAATTGGGAATTTTAACCTTAATTATATTCTTACCCTTACTTGGCATCCCTTTAATCCTTGCCTTGCCTAATTCGGCTGCCGATTTTAGTAGATGGATATGTGCTGGAATATCTCTAATCCAATTAATAATTTGTGCAATCTTATTCTTCAACTTTCAAGCTGCTGAAACAACAGAAATAGCCTCAATAAGCAGCTATCAATATGTAGAATCAATTC
>JBLIDK010000034.1:0-24671 GCA_047632595.1 Sphingobacteriales bacterium | reverse complement strand
AACTAATTAGGAGCTGAATAATTTCGTTTTGAGAACCGTTTGAATCTTGGTATTCATCTACTAAAATGTATTGAAACTTCTCCTGATAATCCGCTAGTAATTCACCATTCGTTTGAAATGCCTTCATTACCCATTGAATCATATCTTGAAAGTCATAAAGCTTACGCTTCTTCTTTATTTCTTGATATCGGTCCAATAGCAACGCACCCTTCAGCAGCTTGTCGATTTTAGAACATTCATCGTCAAAAGAACTTTGTTTTAAATCCCCTTTTTCATAACCGAATTTTTTACTTGAAGTCTTGTAATAAAACTTTTCATCTTCTTTAAGGCTTTCCAAATACTCTTTCGACTTGGTTTTAATAAACTCAACAGTCCAATTCTCATCTCGCATTATACCAAACAAGTGTTTCAAATGACCATTATAACTATAAAAACCTTTTAAGTTCTTAAGTGGATGTGAATTTGGTAGTGCATTAAGCAATTCCTCAAAAACCTGAACTGAGTCTAGGTCATTCATTACACTTAGCTCTCCAATTCCCATCATAGATGAATTCTCCTGAATTACTTCATTACAGAATGAGTGAAAGGTGTATATGCCTACTTTGTGAGCATCTGGACCAATAAAATCTGTTAGCCGCTTTCGCATGGCAACCACTCCAGCATCGGTATAGGTAAGACAAAGGATGTTTGAAGGATTGCAGTCGGTTTTCTGAAGAATCATTCCAATTCGAGCAGCCAAAATTTGAGTTTTACCCGTTCCAGGACCTGCTATTACCATAACTGGACCCTCTATTGCCTCTACCGCCTCTTTTTGTGCTGGATTTAGTTTATTAATTGCCTCTTTATAAGCTTGATTAAAATCTGGTCTATTCTCCATAGCCAATATTACAAGTTTTAAAATTCAGTTGTTTTGAATGTTGATATTTTATCCAACAAAAAGAAACCTAATTGGGAGTGGTAAAAGCAAGTAAAACTCAATAAAATTAGGCTATGGCATCACTTTTGCCTTTACTAAGTTGTTATAGAGTCAATTATTTTGAAAAACAAGTTTAAACTATTCCTATTTTGTATGTTATGCGCGACTTTTATTGTTGCTCAGGCTCCTGAACAGGACTATTTTAATGTTATTCCAATCTGTTTCAACACATAGATGGAAGTTCAGAATCAATGAATGGGATGATTACTTTGGTTAGGTAACTTTGGGTGCTTATTAATTTTTCGCTTGAATAAATTATAATCCAAACACTTCGTATAATACTTCTTTCGAATACCTTAAGATTAATTTACCTAAGTCCAATAAAAAGGTTAAAAAATATTTTTAGAACATACCAACGTTTTTGAAATAAAGTTTTACGTACTTTTGTGCTCGAAATGAAAGGCTTAAAGTTAATATTATCTTTATTTATTTTATTTATTTTTGGATTTAGTCAAAATCCACTGTACTCTGCAATTGAGTTTAATTCAATAAACTCCGAAAGTAGTCTTGAAATCACTTGCTTAAAAATTCAACCTAAGCATCATTTTATAAGCCAAGCTTCTAGTTCAGAAAACAAAACAAGGAATTTTTTCCTTTTTACACCTGAAACAGATTTAGAGGAAGAAATAAAAGAAGACTCTTCTTCTAAAAAGAACTCATTCTCAAAGAAAGTTACTTCAACATTTAGTTACAATCAATCTTTAAGTTTTTTGGTGAAGCAAAACTCCGTCTTGTTATCCAATTACACAAACACTAAAAACACGAGTTTTAGTGCATTATATCTGATTTTCGGTTCTATCCGATTATGATATAAATCATTAATTGGCTTAAACTTTAGCCTAAATTTCTGAACAATCTTCTTAATGTATATACACTCAGGCAAATTTACTGCTTGTAAATACTCGCATTAGTTTTTGTTCAATTATTCCACACCAAAAATTCAGTTTAAAAATTATAATAATAATGAAGAATATTCTTTTATTCATGAGCGTTTGCGCTCTGTTTTTCCAATCAGGTTGCAATTCAAAACACCACAACGAACAACATGAGAAAACCAAATTTCTAATTACTAGTCCCTTAAGAATGGACACAATAATTACTAAAAGCTACGTAGCCCAAATACATTCAATACAACACATAGAATTAAGGGCGCTTGAACGGGGTTACCTTAAGCAAATTTTTGTTGACGAAGGACAGTTTGTAAAACAAGGGCAATTATTGTTTCAAATAATGCCAAACATGTATCAAGCGGAATTTGAAAAAGCAAATGCCGAGGTAAGTTTTGCGGAAATTGAATATCAAAACACCAAATCGCTTGCCGACAGCAACATTGTATCCGCAAATGAGTTGGCAATGGCCAACGCTAAATTAGCTAAAGCAAAGGCAGAACTTTCAATTGCCAAAGTTCATCTTGATTTCACTGAAATTAGGGCTCCATTTGATGGAATTATTGACCGGTTTCATGTTAGATTGGGAAGTTTACTAGATGAAGGAGAACTTTTATCAAGCTTATCTCAAAATGACCAAATGTGGGTTTATTTCAATGTTCCAGAAGCAGAATACCTAGATTATAACTACACAATAAGCAAAGAAAAACCACAAGCTGTTACACTACTGTTAGCTAACAATAAAATGTTTAATTACCCAGGTAAAATTGAAACCATTGAGGCTGAATTTAACAACGAAACTGGAAACATAGCATTTAGAGCAACTTTCCCTAATCCCAAACGATTACTTAGACATGGCGAAACCGGAAATATTGTAATGACTATTCCTCTAAAAAATGCCCTATTGATTCCACAAAAAGCAACTTTTGAAATTTTAGACAAAAAGTATGTTTTTGTCATAGACGAAAACAATGTTGTTAAATCAAGAGAAATAAAAATTGCAGCTGAGCTACAACACCTTTTTGTAATTGAAAATGGACTTGGCGAAAACGAAAAAATTCTACTTGAAGGCTTACGTCTGGTAAATGAAAGTGATGTTATCCAAACTGAGTTTCTAGAACCTTCAAAAGCTCTGTCAAATTTAGGTTTATACGCTGAATAATAAACATCCAAAAAAAATAATAAAATGTTAAAAAATATTATTCATAGACCCGTATTTGCTATAGTTATTTCTATAGTAATAATATTTATGGGAGGACTTGCAATAAAGCAACTACCCATTTCACAGTTCCCTCAAATTGCCCCAACTACTGTCAATATTTTTATTGCCTACCCTGGTGCAAGTGCTGATGTATTAGTAAAGTCAACACTCATCACATTGGAGAATGCTATAAACGGTGTTCAAGACATGAGGTACATGGCCACAGATGCAACTAGTGCTGGAGAAGCTACACTTAGAGTCGTATTTGAGCCAGGTACAGATCCGAACATTGCAGTAATTAGGGTTAAAACTAGAGTGGATCAAGTTATGCCACTTTTACCGGAACTTGTACAGAGAGAAGGCTTGATAATTACCCCTATTCAGCCCAGCATGTTGATGTATGTTAACTTATATTCTGAAAGTGAAAGTATTGATGAAAAGTTCTTGTACAACTATGCCAACGTTAATATGGTTCCTGAAATCAATAGAATTAAAGGTGTTGCTAGATCACAGATTTTAGGTAGCCGAACTTATGCGATGCGAGTTTGGTTAAACCCAGAGCGTATGCGAGCATATAGGGTATCTATAGATGAGGTGATGAAAGCTCTTGAAGAACAAAGTATCATAGGTCGTCCGGGAAGATTGGGGCAAAGCTCAGGCATTAAAGCACAGTCACTTGAATATGTTTTAACTTATAAAGGCAGGTTAAACAAGGCAGAAGAATATGAAAACGTAATAATTCGAGCCAATTCTGAAGGAGAGAATATTCATCTTAGAGATATTGCAAAAGTTGAATTAGGTAGTGAGTTTTTTGATATCTATTCCAACCTTGATGGTCACCCTTCTGCCGCTATTGTTTTAAAACAAAATTATGGTAGTAATGCTAGTGATGTAATTGCTGAGGTAAAGTCTCAGCTAGAGGAAATGAAGAAATCATTCCCTCCGGGCGTCGATTACAAAATTAGCTATGACGTTTCTCAGTTTTTAGACGCTTCAATAGAAAAAGTACTCCACACATTAGGCGAAGCATTTTTACTTGTTGCTTTAGTGGTGTTTCTATTTTTGGGCGATTGGCGTTCGACATTAATTCCAACATTAGCAGTTCCCGTTTCTTTGATTGGAACGTTCTTCTTCATGCAATTTTTTGGGATCACAATAAACCTTATAACCTTGTTTGCACTGGTGCTGGCAATCGGTATTGTGGTTGATAATGCTATAGTAGTTGTGGAGGCCGTGCATACTAAAATGGAAGAAGATTATGTTGGGCCTTACCGAGCCGTTCAAAGGGTTTTAGGAGAAATTACCGGTGCAATTATCGCTATTACACTCGTAATGACCGCTGTTTTTATACCATTAGCCTTTATGACCGGACCTGTAGGTATTTTTTACAGACAGTTTGCAATTACTATGGCAACGGCTATTGTACTTTCAGGAGTAGTTGCGCTTACCCTTACTCCTGTTCTTTGTGCAATGATTTTGAAAAATCCGCATAAAACAACAAAATCGAATAATCTACTTTCAAGGTTTTTAGATAGTTTTAACAGAGGCTTCGAAAAGCTTACAGGCAAATATGCGAAACTTTTAAAACTAATTGTAAATCGCAGAGTGGTCACTTTTGGGATTTTAATTGTGTTCTCATTGGGAATTCTTGGTTTAAACAAAATTCTACCTTCAGGATTTATACCAGGTGAAGATCAAGGTACAATTTATGCCATTATACAAACACCTCCAGGTTCAACACTTGAAAGAACTAATCAAGTTTCTCAAAAGCTTCAAAAGATTTGTGAAGAGGTTGAGGGAATAGAATCTGTTTCTTCTTTAGCGGGATATGAAATTATGACAGAAGGGCGCGGTTCAAACGCAGGAACTTGTCTAATTAACCTTAAAAACTGGTCAGATCGAGATGAAACTGTTAAGGAAATAATGGAGGAGCTAGAAGAAAAATCACGAAATCTAGGTGCCGTTGTTGAGTTTTTTGAACCACCTGCAGTTCCAGGATTTGGTTCCTCAGGTGGTTTTTCGATGCGTTTATTGGACAAAACTACAAACACCGATTATCACGAATTTGATAAAATCAACCAACAATTCATGGCAAATTTGGAAAAGCGTAAAGAGCTTAAAGGTTTATTTACATTTTTCGCAGCAAATTACCCTCAATATGAGTTGATATTTGATAACGAAGCTGCTATGCAAAAGGGTGTATCTATTGGAGAAGCAATGGAGAATCTAAACATTCTAGTTGGTAGCACCTATGAGCAAGGTTTTATTCGATTTGGACGGTTCTTTAAAGTTTATGTTCAATCTGCACCTGAATTTAGAAGTCTCCCAAGCGATGTCCTCAATTATTTTGTAAAGAATGATCTGGGCGAAATGGTTCCATATTCTTCTTTTATGAAGCTAGAAAAAAAGCAAGGGCCTAATGAAATTACCCGGTATAACATGTACAATTCAGCTGCTATTCAGGGGCTCCCTGCTTCTGGGTACACAACTGCAGATGCCATTGAAGCCATAAAAGAAGTTGCTAGTGAAACATTGCCACGAGGATATGATATTGCTTGGGAAGGCCTATCCTATGATGAAGCATCCAGGGGGAATGAGTCTTTATTCATATTTATAATAGTGCTAATTTTTGTTTACCTCATTTTGGCAGCACAATACGAAAGTTTTGTACTTCCACTTGCGGTAATTTTGTCTTTACCAGTAGGTATTTTTGGATCATTTTTACTACTAAAAATAATGGGCTTAGAAAATGATATCTATGCGCAAATTGGTATGGTTATGTTGGTTGGTCTTTTGGGTAAGAATGCTGTATTAATCGTTGAATTTGCCGTTCAAAAACATAGACAAGGAGCTAGTATAACAGAAGCGGCAATTGAAGGGGCCAGAGTAAGGTTCAGACCAATTTTAATGACTTCGTTTGCCTTTATTGCTGGACTTATTCCTTTAGTTTTTGCAAGCGGAGCAGGTGCAATTGGCAATAAAACCATAGGTGCTTCGTCACTTGGTGGAATGATATTGGGGACCTTACTTGGTGTTCTTATTATTCCAGGCCTTTATTACTTTTTTGCAAGTCTTATTCAAGGTCGTCAATTAATTCGAGACGAGTTCGACCGTCCATTATCTGAACAATCACATCCTTTAAATACACAAGACGATGTTAAATAAATCAAAAAATATATTCATTGGTTTTGCCATTATTATGATGGCGATTTCTGGTTGTACACCTAAAATAAACCAAAAATCCACCAATTTACCTGTTCCAGAGAAGTATAACACTTCTCTGGACAGCAATAATTTGGCAAAAATTAGCTGGCAAGAATATTTTAGTGACCCGTTTTTAAAAGTCTTAATTGATTCGGCTTTAAATAATAACCAAGAGCTTAATATTACTTTAGAGGAATTATATATAGCTAAGAATGAGGTGAGAGCGAGAAAAGGAGAGTATTTACCTTTTCTCGGGATTCAAGCAGGTTCTGAAACTGAGAAAGTAGGTAGGTACACCAGCAAAGGTGCAAACGACGCTAATACTGAAATAAAACTTGGCTTGGAAACTCCCGATCCACTACCCGATTTTAGGTTAAATGCCTATTCTACTTGGGAATTGGATGTTTGGAGAAAGTTGCGTAATGCCAAAAAAGCAGCTTTAACCAGGTATCTATCCAGTATTGAGGGGAAAAATTTTATGGTTACCAATCTCATTGCCGAAGTTGCCAATTCATATTTTGAACTATTGGCCTTAGACAACGAATTGGAAATTGTGAATCAGAATATTCAAATTCAAAATAATGCGCTAAAAATTGTTAAGCTTCAAAAGGAAGCCACTCATGTTACTGAATTGGCAGTAAAACGCTTTGAGGCTCAAGTGCTAAATACAACAAATCTTCAATACGCTATTAAACAGGAAATCACAGAAGCAGAGAATAGAATTAATTTTCTTTTAGGACGGTTTCCTCAACAAGTGCTTAGAAATTCTGGCTCCTTTGTGAGTTTGATTCCAAACATGGTTTATTCTGGCATACCAATTCATTTGTTGGAAAATAGAACTGATGTGAGGCAAGCAGAATTAGATCTAGTTGCTGCCAAATTGGATATAAAAGTTGCAAAAGCATCCTTTTACCCGTCGTTGGGAATTTCAGCTGGTATTGGTTTACATGCATTTAGCCCGTCGTTATTATTAATGACACCTCAATCACTAGAGTATAAATTGGCGGGAGATTTAATTGCTCCACTTATTAATAGAAGTGCAATTAAAGCAATTTATTTAAATGCCAATGCAAAACAAATTCAAGCAGTTTACAATTATGAGCAAACAGTGTTAAGGGCTTACATGGAAGTGGTTAATCAACTTGCAAAAGTGAACAACCTTGAAAGTAGTTACAACCTTAAAGCACAAGAGGTGCAAGCACTAAATAAATCAGTGGATATCTCTAACAGTTTGTTTAGATCTGCTAGAGCTGATTATATTGAAGTCTTGCTAACACAACGCGAGGCATTGGAAGCAAAATTTGAGCTAGTTGAAACTAAAAAACAACAAATGAATGCTATGGTTGATATATACCAAGCATTAGGAGGAGGTTGGGATTAAAATAAAGTTTGTTCTTTTTAAATCGTTAACCCATGCGAAATTATTCGTGTGGGTTTTTTTTATATTTGATTGAATAGTAATTAACTATACTAACTTAGTAAAACACAAAGCAAAAAAACTATGTCAACTAGAAAAGCAAGTGCCCAATGGGTAGGAACCTTAAAAGAAGGTAAAGGTCAAATGACCTTTAGTAATTATGATGGCCCTTATACTTTTGCCTCAAGATTTGAAGAAGGGAAAGGTACAAACCCAGAAGAATTGATTGGTGCAGCTCAGGCTGGATGTTATTCAATGTTTCTTTCTGCATTAATTAGTGAAGAAGGTCTTAATCCTTCCAAAATAGAAACCAGTACTGAAGTAACTTTAGGTAAAGATGAAACAGGTCCGTGTATTACCCTAATAAAACTAATCTGCACAGTTAGTTGTAAAGATCTTTCTCAAAATAAATTTAAAGAACTTGCCCAAGTAGCTAAGGAAAAATGTCCCATTTCGAGATTATATGCCTATGGTACAGCAAAAATTGAATTAGACGCTTCTTTAATTTAAAATATTTAAGGCCCCCACAAAAATGTTATTCTATTTTATACTTCTATAATAAATAATGTTAGGCAATAACCTATGAAAATCTACATCAAGAACATGGTATGTCACAGGTGTAAATTGGTAGTGAAATCTGAATTAGAAAAATTAGATTTTCACCCATTATCTGTGGAATTAGGGCTCGTTGAAATCTCCGAATCTTCACTAAATCCTAAAAAAGAACAGCTAAATAAAAAGTTAAAAGAACTTGGCTTTGAAATTTTGGATACTAAAAGAAGTAAAGTTATTGAACAAATTAAAACCCTAATTATTGACTTAGTTCATAATAAAAATAACCAACTTAAAACCAATTTATCTACCTATATATCAGCACAATTAAACCATAACTACAATTCCTTAAGTAACTTATTTTCTGAAACAGAAAATACCACAATTGAAAAGTTTTACATAAATCAAAAAATTGAAAGGGTTAAGGAATTGATTATTTACAAAGAATCAACGTTAAGTGAAATTGCATTCCTATTAAATTATAGCAGTGTTGCACATTTAAGTAATCAATTCAAAAAAGTAACTGGCTTTTCTCCTTCCTATTACAAATCACTAAAAGAACAAAAAAGGAAGCAAATAGAGAACTTGTAAATGATGTAAATCATTTACAAAATTCTGTAATAAACTACTTCTTGAGTATGTCGATATTTGAGTAATGATTTTTAACTAAATAAAATGACACATACCTATCAAATAAATGGCATGACTTGTGGCGCATGCGAAGCAAAAGTAAGGTCATCTTTACTAATGCTAGAGAATGTTACTAATGTTGAAGTTTCTAAGGAAAGTAACTCTTCTACAATCACAATGGATAAACATATTCCATTAAATCAGTTACAAAATGCGCTAGAAGAGCGTTATCAAATATCTGCAATTCATAATGAAACAGCAGAACAAACTAAATCGTGGTTTAAAACTTATACACCAATTTTTTTAATTTTTGGATATATTTCGCTTACTACTTTATTAGTTCAACTTAAGAATCCTGAAATAAATTACATCGAATGGATGCAGCATTTTATGGCTGGGTTTTTCCTAGTTTTCTCATTTTTTAAATTATTGAATTTGAAAGGATTTGTAGAAAGCTATGTGATGTACGATGTAATAGCAAAACGTTGGTCAACTTGGGCTTATATTTATGCTTTTGTAGAGTTAGGATTGGGAATTGCATTTTTAACACAGTTTAATCCATTTGTAACCAATCTAACTGCACTGGTAGTAATGTCAATTAGTATAATTGGTGTATTACAATCTGTTTTAAATAAAAAGCAAATTAAATGTGCTTGTTTAGGGGCGGTCTTTAACCTTCCTATGAGCACTGTAACCATAATTGAAGACTTATTGATGATTATTATGAGTGCTTTTATGTTATTATCTATGTATTCTTAAGCTAAAGAAAAAACATGAAAAACAGAATTTCCCTTTTCCGCCTTAGTTTATTCGTGCTGTCAGGTTTTCTTTTATTAATAGAGAATTCCATTGCACAAGAAGTCAAGAGATATGAATTAACAATTAGCGATACACTAGTAAACTTTTCTGGCAAAGACATAAGAGCAATAGCCGTTAATGGTCAAATTCCAATGCCTACTTTAACTTTTACTGAAGGAGATACTGCAGAAATTGTAGTTCATAATAAATTGAAGGAAAGCACCTCACTGCATTGGCATGGGGTGTTTTTGCCTAATCAAGAAGATGGAGTTCCATACCTAACTCAAAAACCTATTGAACCCATGACAACGCATACTTATAGATTTGCGGTAATACAAAATGGCACACATTGGTATCATAGTCACAGCGGATTACAAGAGCAAATTGGAATGTATGGTTCATTAATTTTTAATAAAAAAGAGAACGACGCTTCAGCAAGAGAGGGCATAGATGATATTCCTGAAATCCCACTCGTATTAAGTGAATGGACGGATCTTAAACCAGAAAACGTACATAGAATGCTTCATAATGCAAACGACTATGCCGCTATTAAAAAAGGCTCTGTGCAAAGTTATAGTGAAGCGATTGCAAAGGGTTATTTTTCAACTAAAATAGGTAACGAATGGAAACGCATGCTAGCAATGGACGTAAGTGATGTTTATTACGATGCCTTTCTTATAAATGGTAAAAAGAACTTAAAATACCCGCAATTTAAAGGTGGTGATAAAATTAGACTTCGAATTTCCAATGGTGGTGCATCCTCCTACTTTTGGCTAAGTTATTCAGGGGGTAAAATAACAGTAGTTGCAAATGACGGAAATGATGTTGAGCCAGTTGAAGTAGATAGATTGATAATTGGTGTTTCTGAAACCTACGATGTTATTGTTACCATTCCTGAAAATGGTAAGTCTTATGAATTTCTTTCCACTCCCGAAGATAGAACCGGTTCTTCTTCAATAATTTTTGGTGATGGAGAACTAATTCCAGAAAAACGAATGCCTAAACTAAATTATTTTGAGGGAATGAAAATGATGAATGGCATGATGAAAATGGATGGTTCGATGGATGACATGGGAATGGATATGTCATTACAAAAAATGGATATGAACACCGTTATGTATCCTGAAATTACTGGCAATAAAGTTCAGAATTCTCATGCTCACATGAACCATGGTTCTAAATCAAAAGATTCTGAAATGAACATGAATCAAGCATCCAATGCTGAAACAGAATTAGAACCAATTACCACATTAAATTATGGTCTTCTCAAATCTCCAACTAAAACTAACCTTCCCAAGAATGCACCAATTAAGGAGCTAAAGTTTGAATTAACAGGTAATATGAACAGGTATGTTTGGAGCATGGACAACAAGGTGTTGGCCGAAACAGATAAAATCTTAATTAAAAAAGGAGAGAACATTCGAATTATCCTGTACAATGGGTCAATGATGCGACATCCAATGCATCTTCATGGACATGATTTTAGAGTTTTAAATGGGATGAGAGAATTTTCACCTCTAAAAAATGTACTAGATATTATGCCAATGGAAACCGACACCATTGAATTTAATGCCAATGTAGAAGGCGATTGGTTTTTTCATTGCCATATTCTGTATCACATGATGGCGGGTATGAGTCGAGTGTTTTCATACGAAAATCAAAAACCTAATCCATACTTACCTAATAAGAAATGGGCTTATAACAAACTGCAACGAGAGAGTAATCGTTTTCATTTTATGGCTGAAAACGATTTTGCCACCAACGGAAATGATGGTATGGCGATGTTTCAAAACACGCGATACAGTATAGGTACTGAGTGGCGCTTAGGCTACCATGATGTGCATGGCTACGAAACAGAAACCCATATTGGTCGCTATTTTGGCCGAAATCAATGGCTAATGCCCTTTATTGGTTTTGATTGGAGATATCGAGATACCTCAGTAGAAGTTGAAGAAAACCTGTTTGGACAATCTAATTCTAAAGACAATAGGTCTTTGGCTACTGTTGGAGTGGAATATACTTTGCCGCTTTTAATTACCCTTCAAGGAGAGGTTTTTTCAGATGGCAACATCCGTTTTCAATTAATGAGAGAAGATATACCCTTAGCTAAAAGATTACGATTTGCATTTATGGTTAACACCGACATGGAATACATGTATGGCTTGAAATATATTGTCAATAAAAATTTCGGTTTAACTACACATGTGGATAGTGATATGGGCTTTGGAGCTGGGCTCATGCTCTTTTATTAAATCCAATTAATAATCAACTGGGCTTTATTTTACAATTAAAGTAACTATTTGATTTTCTACTCTTTAATCAATTTAGTATCTTGTGATTTACTCTAATCTCACATCATTTGCGGTTCCCACATCTGGCCAAAAGGCTTATAAACAGTATGCGTATATTTATTATTGTGCTTTTTTCACTATCCCCCTTTATTCTCAAAGGACAAACCCTATCTGAATATAACACATTAGATAGCACCCACTTTAGTACTATTTTAGACAGTATAAAGTCTAAATTTTCTACTAATAAAACTATTGAATTTGAACATGAACTTGCCCTCTACACTGCACTTTCCTATTACCCTTCTTTAAAAACCACGAGAATTAAATTCAAAAAATCAAAAATTAAAACTACTCTAAATGTTAGGCCCACAATTGGCTCAACTATATTTAGATCAAAAGAAAACAGAAAATATATAGTGCGATTTAATAAACACAGAAAAGACAGTGTTATTAATTACTTAGATATTCCTTTTAATGCTAGAGTTGGGGTGTTGGCACATGAGTTTGCACATATTGCGGATTATAATTCTAGGAACTTTTTTCAATTATTTTCACGAGCGACGGATTATTCCACTAAAAAAACTAAAGCAAAATTCGAGAAAGAAATAGATAGCCTGACTATTAAAAAAGGCCTTGGTTGGCAATTACATCATTGGTCTCATTCTCTTTAAAAGAATCTCATGCTTCAAAAAAATACAAGCAGTTTAAGGAGCAAACCTATTTAACTCCTGAAGAAATTGAGGAACTGATTTTTTGAAAGTTGAATGTTATTAACGTTACAATAATTACAAACTATACTTCAAGCTAACCGAGTAGCTCTGACCACGTTTAAAACTAGAATAGATATATTCTGTGTCTTGATAGGAATAAGTAAATTCCGTAGGAGCATCCAATATGTTTTTTATAGAAAACTTTAATCCTAAACCGCTTTTAAACCCCTTCGAGACGTTCCAGTTTAAAGAGTGTCTGCCCTGTTCAAAAACATCTGGCGTTCCACCATCGGCAACAAATGCAAGTTTAGGGCCGTTAATTGCATAAGTCAGGTTGCTTTCAATATCGCTTGGGCCATTTTCATAGCCTAGAAACAAATTAACCACAAAAGGCGACTGACCAAACATTTGTCGGTCTTCTTTTGCCTCTGAATTTGTAATTCTTATTTCTTGTAATTCTATCTCATCAATTAGCACCTTACTTTGCACAAGAGTTAAATTTCCTCCTGCATTGAAAGGAGCTAAAACTGGAGCAATTGTTCCTAATTTCTTTCTTGCTTCAAACTCTACTCCTAAAACTTCTGCCTTATCTACATTTCTATAATTTATTTCAGGATTACCTGCAAGAGGGTTAAATTTTTTCTCAATTGGATTGGTAAAGTCTTTATAGAATAAACTAACTGAAACCAACTCTCCATAATTAGGATACATTTCCCATCTAAAATCAAAATTGTTTATTGTTGTTCGTTCTAAATTTGCATTTCCAATCACCACAAAATCTCCTGCGAAATCGTACGAAGCAAAAGGAGCTAGCTCTCTAAATGTTGGTCTAGCTAAAGTTTTTGTTGCACTTGCTCTTAGTTTTGTTCTTTCTGAAAATTTATAATTTAGACTAAGAGATGGAAGAACATCTTTATTGTTAAGCTCGCCAACCGGAGCATTTTTGCTATACGTTTCAAGGTAGATGTCGGTTGTTTCTATTCTAGCACCTACAAGAGCTGTTAGCTCCTCGGTTAAAGCCAACTCTGTCATTACATATGCTGCTGACACCTGTTGTTGGGCCTCGTAATTATTTTCCGGAGTGTATCTATTTCTCAAATAAACTCCTGCTCCACCACTCCCATCTTCATACTCCCAAACATCGTTTAAATAGGCTTCAATATCTCCACCAAATGCCTTCACTTGGTTATTAAAAGTATAACGTTGTTCTAAGAAAACTCTGTCTCTTGTTAAATGACTTACCCCAAAGCTTAGTTTTGATTTTGATGTGCCTATAAAAGTGAAAGGCACTTCAACATTAACTTTTGAATCTCTGCTTTGTTCTTCCATACTTCTAAAAAAACGAATAGGAGCGTCACTAAGAGTTACGTCTATTAATTGTTCACCAAATTTTTCAACTATGGTAAAGTATCTCAAATCTGGCTCTAAGTGCTCAGAGTTGCTCTGAGAAGTAAGCCAGCTTAATTTCACTCCTCTTTTTTGGTTTAGAACATGATCTCCTTTTAATTGTAAGGTTCTGCTTGTTCTTGCTTGGTACCCAAGTTTTCTTGAATTTATAGTTGCATCTGGATCAACTCGCTGTTTTTCTCCTTTTGATTGATACCTTGTTTCAACTGATGTACTTTGATTTTGCAGGAAGGTTGCTCCTATTTTGTTATTGGTTCCAATTTTATACCCAATATTTGCTAGCGCACCAACCAAAACGTCATCTGTAGATTTTTCATCCTTGTAATACAATTCTCTTATTAGTTTTGAATCTCCTTCTCTATTCAAAAAATATCGTCCAATTTCTCCGTCATAATAAGCATCTAAGGACCTTGAATAAGTGATTGCTCCAAAGTATCCCAAAGAATTCCCAAAAACCTTATGTTGGTTCCCTACGCCAAATGAATAAGAAGTATTTAAAAATTGCACCTCTCTTTTAAAGTCCATTTGATTTGAAAATGCTTTTGTGTCATTCGCAAGTTCAGCTGCTATTTCCTTATCATTTGTTGCAGCTCCAAAATCTGGAACCTCGCCAACAACTGGGGCATCTCTTGAACCATCGTAAAATCCCAATTTGTCATTCTTGCTCCCATCATAGGTTAAAAAGTTTTTATTTAGGTTAGCATTTTTATTGTAACCAAAACCAGTAGAAAAATTAAGAGTAAATTTATCTGGAAAATCTTTTGTTTCGATATTGATATACCCTCCAGTAAAACTAGCGGGCAAGTTTGGAGTAAAGGTTTTATAAACCACAAGATTATTAATTAGGGCAGTAGGAAATAAATCCATTTGCACTGCATTTCTATCAGGATCCACTCCAGGAAGTTCTGCTCCGTTTACTGCTGTTTTACTATAACGCTCACCTAAACCACGCACATAAACATATTTTCCACCTTCAATTGTTACTCCATTTACTCTTTTTATTGCACTTGCTACATCGCCATCACCACTTTTAGATATTTGTGAAGCCGAAATCCCATCTATAACACCAGCACTTTTTTTCTGAATACTTAATAAGGCTGCTTCACTATTTCTTATTTCCGTTGCAACAATAGTTACTTCGTTTAAAGCAACAACATCTTCCACTAGTTTAAAGTCTATAGTTGTTATTTTGGATTCACTAACAACAACATTGTCTATTTTTTGATTTAAATAAGATATGTAGGAAATGTTTAAAGTGTATTCCCCAACAGGAATATTTTCAAATAAAAAGTCTCCATCAATATCAGTGACAGTGCCAAAACTGGTTCCTAAAAGAAGAACGTTTGCGCCAATAAGAGTTTCGCCAGTTTCGTTATCTATTATATTTCCTCTAATTATACCCGTTTGGGAAAATATTGCTGTGCACGTGAGTAAAGTTAGTAAGAAGAAGAAAGTCTTTTTCATCATTTTTGCTTATGCTACAAAGTTGCCGTTCCAAGGTATCGTTATAATTAAGCCAATATTAAGTTTGTATTAATTCAAAAGGCCTACCTCAATAAATTGAAGCAGGCCCTTGTCTAAGCAAAATTTACTATTACTCTCTACTGTCGCTTAGTTTAAATAAATCAGCGCCAGTTGTGCCAGAGGCAATGTTAAAGAAAATGTTGTTTTCGAATTTCAATTTTCCATTGTTAAATTGATTAAAAGCATCTTTTTCTTCTCCTGTATATTCAACAGTTATACCTGCTGCAAAATCGTAGAATATGCTATTATGGTACTCACCACCTGCATTTTCTTTGCAGTTAAATGCTCTACTTCCTGCTCCACCTTTAGCGGTTACATTGTAAAACTTTGCAGAACTTAAGGTTAAATCCGTGTTCTTACCACCATCATGCTCAAATCCTTTATCTGATTCTCCTGAAGCTGGATTTTGGTAAATTATGCAGAACTGGTTAGTTCCTGAGTATCCATCATCTAAGTCTAAAGCATCATCTCCAGCATACAAAGAAATAAGATATTTACCGTTTACAGTTCCACCAAACCACTCAATACCATCGTCTTTATTTCCAACAATTTCAATATGGTTAAGAATAGTACCAGAACCAACAGAACCTAAAGTAAGTCCATTAATTTCGTTATCTGGACCTAATTCTGCTCCTCCATGACGAATTGAAACATAAGTAAATGTACCGGAGTTATCTGTTGGAATATTTCCACCATGCTCCGCTAAACTTTGACTTGTAGGAACTCCTTCAATGTTTTTAACACCAACTGTGTAGTTATTAGGAGCTTTTCCAAGGATAACTACTCCGCCCCATGTACCAGAAGTGTTTACCTGAGTTGCACCGTTTAATAAATCACTTTCTCCGGTAAAAATAATCGGTTCAGCAGCCGTTCCTGGAGCCATAATTTGAGCGCCACGTGTTACTATTAATGCAGAAGCATTATCACCTGTTGAAGGAGTACTTTTCCCTTTAATTACAGTTCCTGCCTGAATGGTTAAAACTTGACCCGGTTTCACAAATACAAAACCATCCAGTATATAAACCGTGTCTTTCGACCATGTTGCTGTCCCTGTTCCGTTTACGGTATCTCCTTTAACAGTTTTTGTTATTGAAGGCGCTGTTCGTGGTACATCAGTCATGTTTCCAGCAAGTACATTGTCCAAAAAGCTCCAACCTTCATACCAAGGTGTTGCGTTTGGATCTACTGCCCCGCTAAAATTTGCCGTTTGCAAGAAAGTTCCGCTAATCGGACTAAGGGTAGTTAATGAAGTGGCAACCTTTAAGTCAGCACCTATACCTGGGTCTGAAGAACTGTTGCCAGCAGAGCTAAAATAATCAGCAAACTTTGTTTCAGCTTCCGCATATTCATCGCTTGTTGGAGTTGGTTCTTGCTCTGGGTCTTTTTTACAAGAAGTTAAAATTAAACCAAATGTGATAACAGTTGCTATCAGTAATGTGTTTTTCGTTAGTATTTTCATTTTCAAAAAATTGTTTTCGGAACTTTTTCCGTTTTTTATCTTCTGCAAAGAAATATACTGGATACTAAGAAACCCTTAATTTAGAATTACGGGTTTATGAAGTTTAAATGAAGTGTAGGTTAAGGGGGGTTAAGTTAATGTAACGAAAAATACTACCCCTTATCAGAAAACTTATTAATCAACGATACAATTAACTTGTTTTCTTGAAGTTGTGGCAAGTAATCGAATAATAACTCGATTGAATCTGGATTCTTTTCTAATGCAGTTTCTAATTGCTCGAAACCTGCAGGTCCATTTCCCATTGCAAAATGATAAGCCGCAAGTCTAAATTGCAAGCTAATATCATCTGGTAAGGTTTTAATGCCTTGCATAATCATAGCAATGGCATCACTAAATTGATTCTCAGTGAAAAGAAGGTTTGAATACGCCAACCAGTGGTCAGCTTCTTCTGGTTCAAAGTATGTGGCTTTTTCAAAAGCTTTTTTAGCTTCTTTAATTTTTCCTAACTCAAAATAAGAATCGGCAATATTTCTCCAGAAATCACCATTTTTATCATCGCGTTTAAGCGCTTCTTTAAAAAAGTGAATACTTTCGTAGAAGCGGTCTTCGTCTTGCAAAGTTGCACCTACACCATTCCATGATTCTCCTAAATCCGGATTTAATTTTATTGCTTTTTTGAAGTTCTTTCGAGCCTCATCAGTCATTCCTAATTTTTCGTAGCAATCGCCAATGTTGCAATATGTTTCTGCAACTGGTTGCTCATACTCAAATGTCGTTTTAAAGCATAAGATAGCCTCTGCAAATCGCTCTAAGCACATTAAAGTATTCCCCTTGTTGTAATAGGCGCTTGCAAAATCTTCTTTTATAAGAATGGCATAGTCATAAGCATCTAAAGCCTTATCATATTGCTCAAGCTGATGTTGTGCATTTCCTAAGTTATACCAACCTGCGTAAGAATAAGGATCCTCATTAATGAAACGTTGGTAAAAACCAACACTTTCTTCAACCTTGTCTAATACTTCGTAGCAAAATGCAATTTCATACAGTACATGTTGGTTGTTTAAATCTATTGAAAGGCATTTCTTAAGACATTTGATTGCCTTTTCATAGTCGCCTTTGTTTTGATAAACGTACGCTAAGCTTAGGTAAACATCATCTGGAAACTCTGCTCCATCTAAAGCTAAATTGAAACTAGCAATAGCTTCGTCGTAACGCTCCAATTTATCAAAAATAGCTCCTTTAAGAATGTGTAGGTCTTCGTTTGAAGGGTCTAGAATTTCGGCATGCTCTAAGCTTTTTAATGCTTTGTTATGCTTTCCCAATGTCATTTCAAGCTGAGCTTGTTTAATATCGAACACGCCAATATAAGAATGCTGTTCTTTAGCATGAGAAATTGCTTGAAGTGCTTTTACAGGATCGTTCTTATCCATGTAATAATTTATCAAATCCTCAAAAACACTTACGTCGAAAAAATAGGAATCGCTTTTACGAAGCATTTCTTCATATCGTTCAACTGATGCTGTTAAACTCTCGGGACTGTTATAATCGAAATACTCTTCCATACCACAAATCGCTTTCTCACTGTTTCAGTTACAAAGATACCTAACAATGATTGTACTTAATTGGTTTTGTTATGATGAAAGTTATCATTAAAATCTCTTCACTGTTAAAGGTTACTTTTCAACATATAAACAGACAAAATCATGAAAAAGTGTTAAAAGTATTGAATTTATTACCTCCTTCAACTTTGGATTTGTGCCAAATATGAGGTATTTTCGCTGCTTAATATAAACATCAACAAATGAAAAAATTCACAACACTAGTAGTTTCACTTTTGGTTTTAACCTTAGGAACTACTCAAGCACAAATTGAAACACCACAACCTAGCCCAACAGCATCGTTTACACAAACCGTTGGCTTAGATGAAATTACTGTAGAATACAGTCGCCCGAGTATGAAAGACAGAGCAATTTTTGGCGCATTAGTACCTTTTAGTGAAATGTGGAGAACTGGAGCCAATGCTTCTACCAAAATCACTTTGAATGCAGATATGACTATTGAAGGAAATAAAGTACCTAAGGGCACTTATGCAATCTATACCATTCCTGCAAAAGAAATGTGGACGATTGTTTTACATAAAAACATTACTCACTGGGGTTTTGGCGGAGAAGATTACAACGCTGAAGAAGATTTAGTTCGTTTTTCTGTTAAGCCTAGTGCAACTCCAATGAAAATTGAATCTTTAACAATTGCTGCTGGTAATTTAGGAATGAACAATGCTGATATCATGATAATGTGGGAAAACACAATGGTAAGCTTTAAAGTAACTTCTGAAATTGACGAGCGTATTGTAGCTCAAATAGAGAAGACATTGAATCCTACGCCTTCTTTTAGAGATTACTATTCTGCTGCTAACTACTACTACGATTCTGGTAAGGACAAGACACAAGCAATGGTTTATATCAACAAAGCGGTTGAATTAAACGCAGAGGCTTTTTGGGTAATTCACAAGAAAGCTAAAATGCAAAAAGAAGCTGGCGATTATAAAGGCGCTATTGCTACTGCAGGTTTAAGTAAAGAAGCGGCTGTTAAAGCTGATTATGATGCTTATATAAAAATGAATGATGAGTTGATTAGCGAATGTAAGTCGTTAATGTAGTATTCATTTTACTGAAATTAAAAACCTCATTGGTTGGGCAAGTCCTGGTTAATGGGGTTTTTTGTTTTTTAGTACAAAACACCATCTTCTGTTAACGCTTGTCAATTGCAACAAACACTCTAGACTCACATTTCACAATCGCAACTGTTATTATCGCTTATCAGCGGGGTCATATCAAAAACCGCTTTCAAAGTCTTGATGCATTCCATCTTTGCAACAAGCCCTCCACTGGGTTGTCATTTCGACCGTAGGGAGAAATCTTCCTTCAGTTTTACTCAAAACTTAAAAGCGTAGCATTACTATTAAGTTACCTCAATTTTACATCGTGTAGCCTTCAAGTATTATGCTTCTAATAAAATTACTACACACTGTAAGAAAGATTTCTCTCTTCGTTACACTTCGTTCGAAATGACTTCGTGGGTGATTGGTGTGTAATGCAAAAAATGGTCCGCTTTTGACGAACCATTTTTAGTATTATTTATATGCTTTTTAGCTATTAAGAGGAAGTATCGTTACTATACAACTCCCTGCGCAATCATTGCATCAGCTACCTTTTTAAAGCACGACGAACGGACTTCGTCGCGTTGTCAGTGCTTTTGTCTTAGTATGAGTGACGCTCTTATTTCTAAACTACGCCTTGAGCTATCATCGCATCAGCTACCTTTTTAAAGCCTGCTATGTTAGCACCTTTTACGTAGTCAATATAAGTGTCTGACTCACGTCCATACTTTTCGCATGAATCGTGTACACTTGCCATTATATCTTTTAAACGTTGGTCTACATGTTCTCTATCCCAAGATAAACGGAAGGAGTTTTGACTCATTTCTAATCCTGAAACAGCAACTCCACCTGCATTTGAAGCCTTTCCAGGTGCAAACAACAATTGATTTGCTTTAAAGTACTCAATTGCCTCTGGTGTAGTTGGCATATTAGCACCTTCTGCAACACAGTCGCAACCATTTTTAACTAATTCTTTTGCATCTGAAAGTTCCAACTCATTTTGAGTCGCACATGGCAATGCAATTTCGCACTCAACACCCCAAGGACGTTTGCCTTCGTGATACTCAGCACCAAACTTCTCAGCATACTCGCTAATTCTTCCTCTACGAACGTTTTTCAAGTCTAAAACATACTCGAACTTCTCACGATCTAAACCGTCTTTGTCGTAAATAAATCCTTTACTATCTGATAGAGTAATAACCTTCGCGCCAAGCTCAATTGCTTTCTCAGCAGCATATTGCGCAACGTTTCCACTTCCCGAAATTGCTACTCTTGCTCCCTTGAAACTCTTGTTATGCCCTGCTAGCATTTGCTTTGCAAAATACACACAACCGTAACCAGTAGCTTCTGGACGAATTACACTACCACCGTATTCTAATCCCTTACCAGTTAATATTCCAGTAAATTCATTTTTAAGTCGTTTGTACTGACCAAATAGGTAACCAATTTCTCGTCCACCTACTCCAATATCTCCTGCTGGAACATCTGTATTTGGGCCAATATGTCTGTAAAGTTCAGACATAAAACTTTGACAGAAACGCATTACTTCAGCATCTGATTTTCCTTTAGGATCAAAATCAGAACCACCTTTACCACCACCCATAGAAAGCGTGGTTAAACTATTCTTAAACACCTGCTCGAAAGCTAAGAATTTAAGTACACTCAGGTTTACTGAAGGATGAAAACGCAATCCACCTTTGTACGGTCCTATTGCACTATTCATTTCAATACGGTACCCTCTGTTTACCTGGATTCCACTTTTATCATCGTACCATGGAACTCGGAATATAATTACTCTTTCCGGCTCAGCCATACGCTCAAGAATTTTGTATTCTTGATACTTAGGGTGTTTCATAATAAAAGGAAGAACAGATTCTGCTACTTCTTCTACAGCCTGATAAAACTCAGGTTCGTTAGGGTTTCTTGACTTAATCATAGCCATGAAATCCTTGTAAACTGCTTCTGTTGCAGCATCTAGTTTTGTCGTTGCGCTCATTGAATTGCTTTTAAACTGTGCAAATGTAGTTTATTTTAATAAATGCATCTTTAAAAAATTGTAAATGTATTTTGGGAATTAATTCATTTTAAAAAATTGGAGCCAAAATTTATTGTCCAAGGTCCAAGGTCCAAAGTCCAAAGCTTTTGAAAATACAGTCAAAATCTACAAGACACGAGTTACGAGCCAAATAGAACTATCCTTTTATATCTCTTTTAAGCGCTTTTATAAAACCCATAATCATTCTAGATATTTCCATAGAATCTGAATGCATTGCTCGAAAATCTTCGCTATTAATATATTCTAATTCTTTAGCTAAATATAGTAAACTTCTAACTTCAGCACATGAGCCTTTGGAATAGTATAAAAACCTTACAAACTCCTTATCAGTGCCCCTATCTCGCCCTTCAGCAATATTATTTGATATTGACACTACCGCCCTGCAAATCTGATCTTTAAAACTAAAGTCCTTCAAGTCTCTAAATTTAATATAAACCGATTTTGCTAATTGTTGACTCCTTTGCCAAGCTTCAATTTTTTCAAAAGAAGATTTTGACACTACATAATCTGTAAAACTCGTAACCATAAATTAACCGTATTGATAAAACAATAAGTTTTAAATTAATCATGAAATACAAGAAATATATGATTGTTGAAAAAAACTTAAAGCTTGTGGCTCGAAGCTCGCGGCTTTGGGCTACTTTTTCCTCTTCGCCTTCACCGCCGCCTCTAACTGATCCCACATTGGCTCTGGGACAGCGTTTAGCACATTGAATTCACCTGCGCCTTGTAACCATTCTCCGCCATCAATAGTGATAACATCTCCATTTACATATGCCGAGAAATCACTGACTAAATAGGCTGCTAGGTTAGCTAGTTCTTGATGAACCCCAAAACGTTGTAATGGAACTTTTCTTTTTGGATCAAAAACCTTAGACACTTCTTCTGGGAACAATCTGCTCCAAGCTCCTTCTGTAGGAAATGGACCTGGTGCAATTGCGTTTAAACGAATGCCATATTTACCCCATTCTGCTGCTAAAGATCTTGTTAATGCAATTACACCAGCCTTCGCACACGCACTTGGCACTACATATCCTGAACCAGTGGAAGCATAAGTAGTAACAATACTCATAACCGTTCCTTTAATTTTATTCTCAATCCAATATTTACCAAATGCCAAGGTGCAATTGTATGAGCCTTTTAAAACTATGTCCACAACGGTATCAAAAGCACGGTGACTTAAACGCTCGGTTGGAGAAATGAAATTACCTGCTGCATTGTTCACTAACACATCAATTTTTCCAAACTCTTTAACTCCTGTTTCTATTATTCCTTCAATGTCTTCGTAATTACGAACATCGCCAGAAATACCCAAAACTCTATTACCCGTTTTGCTTTGCATTTCTTTGGCTGCATTTTCTATAACTTCTAGTCGGCGGCCCATGATAATTACTTGAGCACCCAATTCGCTATAATAAGTAGCCATTGAGTTCCCCAAACCAGTTCCTCCTCCGGTTACAAAAATCACCTTGTTTTTTAAGGCTCCATCTTTTAACATTCCTTCTGTATGCATAATTAGGCGTTCATTAAGTCTTCAATTTCTTCTAATTCTATTGGAATTTTGGCCATTAAATCACGAACTGGACCATTTTTAGTGATTACCATGTCGTTTTCTAAGCGAATTCCTAAATTTTCTTCTGCAATGTAGATACCCGGTTCACAAGTAAAAACCATTCCTGCTTCAAATTTTTGATGTCTGTTTGCAATATCGTGTACATCTAAACCAATGTGGTGAGAAGTTCCATGCATAAAGTACTTTTTATAAGCGGGCCATTTAGGATCTTGCTTGTCCACATCTGCTTTGCTCAATAATTTAATATCTAAAAGCTCTTTGGTCATTAACTCACCCACTTGCTTATGGTAGGTCTCCCAATCATTTCCGGGAACTAATAACTTCATCGCCTCTACTTGCACTTTTCGAACTGCTTTATAGACTTCTTTTTGTCTTGGTGTAAAACGACCGTTTACCGGGATACTCCTACTTAAGTCTGCGTTGTAATTTCCGTATTCTGCTCCAAAATCAAAGAGAATTACTTCCCCGTCTTTACATTCACTGTTATTATCGTTGTAGTGCAAGCAAATTGCGTTTACTCCACTGGCAATTATAGGTTCATAGGCATGGCCTGTTGCGCCGTTTCTAATAAATTCATAAATAATTTCAGCCTCTATTTCATGTTCCCAAACACCCGGCTTCACAAATTGCAAGACTCTTCTAAATGCCTTATCAGTTATGTCACAAGCAGTTTGAAGTTGCTTAATTTCTTCCTCACTTTTAATCATTCTCAACTGAGCCAATATTGGTGCCGAACGATGATATGTATGTGCAGGATAACGTTGTTTTAGCTCTAACCCTTTACGAAGGTCTCGATATTGAATTGTGTGAACATAGCGATCGTTATCATTGCTGCTTAAATACACATTTTCTGCTTTAAGCATTAGCATATTTAGGATGTTGTCTAACTCATCCATCCATAAAACGGTCTTTATTCCCGATGCAGCTTCACCTTCTTCCTTTGTGTATTTATGTCCTTCCCAAATTTTAATAAACTCGTTTGTTTTCTTCAAAAACAACACTTCTCTGTATTGCTTATATGGACAATCAGGAAAAAGCAGTAGTACAGTTTCTTCTTGGTCAATTCCACTTAAGTAGAAAGTATCGGCATTTTGCTTGAACTTAAAATTTTGGTCACCACTTCGTGGAAATTCATCTGCCGAATGAAAAATTGCCATAGAACCTGGCTTTAGTTTAGAAGAAAAATTCTTTCTATTCTCAATATATAGCCTTTGATTTGCCGCTGTGTACTTCATGTTTCTTTGTGATTCTTGTATTGATTGCTATAAACTAGCAATTTAATTACTGATTATTATTTTCTTCCATTTCGCCAATATTTAAGGCTTCA
>JBLIDK010000033.1:0-24750 GCA_047632595.1 Sphingobacteriales bacterium | reverse complement strand
GGGGTCATCGTTAAGACCTCCGTACTGCCCAATACATTGCCGGTTTGGTCTTTCCATTCAAAAAAAGATTTCTGGGCAATGGAGGCCGTATCTCTCATGGTGATTTCATCGCCCTGGCAGATGCTGACGGTATTGTTATTGACCGTTCTGCCGTCCACATCAAACTTCATTACCGCAAGGGGGAATATATCTATGCGATGGGTATCTAGTTCAGAGGTGCAAATGTTACGGGTTACACCCAGAAAGAAACTCGTATCGCTATCCAATGGACCGGTTTGAAAACTATCTTCATTTGAGAGCAATTCTACTTGATTAGATGGTAGGCTTTTGAACCATTCAAAATCAACTGGACTGACCGTACTTTCACCATACATCAACAGGGAATCTCCTGTACATATATCTTTTAATCCCAAAACATTGGGTTCGGGCAATTCATCAATCACCTCTATTTGGACGGTATCGACATATAAGCAGGAACCAAAGCCTAAGGCATAGGTTAAGGTAGCGCCTGTCATAACATCTGGAATATCCGCACGGTAGCATATTTTCAGTTCACCGTTAGCGGTAAAAGAAGTGTCTAGGGCCGTTACCCAAGGCACAGAACCAGGGCCAACCAAAGGATCAATATTATCGTTAAACCAATCAATCTCCGAACCGCTGGACCAAGGCAAGGGCGCAGTGCCCAAAAGCCAGCCAGTACGCATGTAGCCCTCATTATAAAAAGTCATGAAGGTAGAGTCTAAGGAAACCGTGTCCACCGTTACGCAGAAGTCTACCTCTACCCCTTGGCAAGAAATGGCCACTTCAGGCCCCAGTTCAATGGGAGGGGATTCGCAGTTGCAGGTAGGGCAGAGTTTGACAATGATGGGGTCAGCAAAGGCATTATCTCCCCCAGAAGAAAAGGTATTGTCTCCTTCCTTTCTGATTATTGGAAAGTCATCTGAACTTGTAGCACCAAGCAAAAAAATGTCTCCATCCCTATCGGTCTTGAAGTTCAAGGCATGCCAAAAATAAGGCACGGGAAGGCCTAGGCCGATATCTATAGCACCTTCGTTTTCCAATCCCCCATAATAGGACGCACATAACAATTTAGACCCATTATTATCCATAATTCCAAAATAGAAATCCGGATACGATTCTCCTTCAGTGCTCGTGTACGTCTTTTTAATAGCGTGATTTGTGGTTGGAAAATTTGGAGAATTTGTATAACCATTAAATAGAATGACTTTCCTGGTTGAATCATAATATAACCCTGTAGGATAAACTGCTGCTTCATCCCCCCACACGTAGGTAGCCCAATTTTTCTTCCCATCTTTGGTTAAAGTCATTAAAAACGCATCGTAATATTTGCCTTCTTTAGTGGTTCTAAATACATTCGAAGTGGTTTGAAAATTTGTAGTATTACGTACCGTACCCCCAACAAGCCACCCATCATCCTCGAAAGCTTCAACAGCATATACCTCGCTGTTATGTTGATCTATATAGGTGCCCCACTTTTGTGCTCCGTTTGAGTCGATTACCAACAATAAATCATAAAAATTCCCATCTATTGTGCTAGGTTGATAATCTGGTAAAACAAGAATGCTGTCTTTGGCAATCTGATTTCCGTTGCTGCTAATTAAAATAGCGATATCACCTTTGCCATTAATGGCAAGATCGAACAAAACATCTTTATCTGAACTGCCAAAATAGCCAGACCATATAATGTCTCCGTCTGAATCAACTTTGGTCAAGACAGCATCCTGATTGCTCCCCGTTGGTCCACCAGAATTTTGATTCATCAAAACACCGCCTTGAACAGGGTAGTCGAAACTAGTGCTTATCCCTCCAAAAATTAAATTTCCGTATATATCTTGAATCACCTTTGCCGCGCCCTCAGTAGAAGCACCAGCATGCGTCTTACTGGGATCGCCATTGCCACCATAAAATCCACCCCAAATAGGTATGCCTGCGAAAGTAAACCCTAGCAAGTAATTCTCGGTTGATGATAGAGCTGGATTAATAGCGTTTCGATAACCCGGTTTATACTCATTCAATAGCGTAGGGTAACCAGAAGGCATGGGGAAATCCATACTATTGGTGTTTCCGACCAAAACAATCTCGTCTTTTTCATTTTTAATTTCATGGTCATAACATTTATCGATTGCGTTTCCTCCATAATAGGTACTCCAAACCACAGCACCATCATTTGTTAGTCGTGATAAAAACACATCATTATATCCACCACCATAAGCGCTCTGAAATGCATTCTTTATTGGAATAAATGGGCCTACTGCTCCACTAACGATATAGTCGCCATTAATTAGTTCCGACACATCGCTGGTTTCTCCACTCGAAGTGTTATTTGCTCCTGTAGTATAAATAAACGCCCACGGATCCACCACCAATGCTAACGCTGGGTCATAATCCTCAATCTCAAAGTGCACCACATATTCCAACTCTCCAATTTGGGTTAAGCTGTAATTCCCAGCAATAGGTGTGCCTTCCTGGTGAATCAATGGAATGTGTTCTGTGATGTTGCCCAAGGGGGAGTGCATGGTGAGACCTTGCTGGGTGGTATTTGGCGCTGCTGGCAGTTGAATCTCGTCTAAAGTAATGTTAACACCGCTGTAATGAAGGGCAATGTCGTTGGGGTCGCCACCAGGATGAACAATGAAGTCGTATTCAATACCGCCACCTTTTTCCTTAAAAACCACATCAATCTTATCCCAAACATTTTGGTAGACAATTTCCCTGTAAGGGTGTACATTGGTAATGCCTTGTGGACAATGGCCGTAAAAGAAGTTGAAGTAATGGCTAAGCTTTTCTTTGGCGTAAATTATAGGGTTCGCATTGGCACCTTCAAAGGTAATGCCTATGCCGTGGCTGCCATAAGCCACGCCTTCTTCTTTCAACTCTTCTCCACTTTCCGGATCTATTTGCGGGAAACGGTGCAATGCATATTGAAAGCCATCGGCCTTGAAAGAGGTGTTTAAGCCAGAGTTGGAGTAAAACAATATGTCTTCTGCCGGTTCTTGTTCTTCGTAGGCCAATTGACCTTTGTTGGGAATAAACCCGTTGGAAGAAGATTGCATTTCTTGGGCTGTAACTTCCGTTATGCCAATAAATAGCGCTACGAAGTAAATAATGCTTGAAAAAAGCACTTTAGTTAGTTTTAAATTCACTTTTCTTACGTTTTTCATCTCTCTAAATTTAATTTTTAGTTCTCTATAAATAATAAGGCAAGTCATACGGTAATAGAAGGTTACTTTAATATACTCCTACAATATTCAAACACCTTCTAGCAGTTTACCGTATGGACTTTGCCTCTTTCTTCTTTAAATATTCACTCCCCCGGATAGGCAACCCCAATAGTTGAAGAGGATATGGACAAAGAAATTTTATCCCCTCCTTGATTATAAAGACTGCACTGTCCAGCTAGTTTTATTTTTAGTATTTTTTTTCCTTCCGAGTCATCACTATGTGAAGAAATTTCTTGTACTGTGAAGAAGTCCATAGTTGTTTGTTCACCCAAGTTGCTTTTATAAACATCCCCTTCATTATTTATCCATTCAACAGATAACGTGCCAAGATCTAAGGCACTTAGGTATGGGTTTTGCAAAATGTGCATAGAGGTTTCGTGGGAAATTGCAGATGAGTCTGGATTCCCAACTTTTATGGCTCTAAATTTTTCTAAAGATTGGCCCGTCTCCAAATTATCAACCTTCAGACTAACCGAGTAAATACCGGCACTTGAATACTGATGAATAGGATTTGCCTCATTTGAGCTTTGGCCATCTCCAAAATTCCATAAATAATTAACCGGATTTAAAGGTTCCACCAATTGACCCACTACACTGAAAAAATCATATCTGTTCCCTGAAAAATTATGATAAAAATCTGTCTGGAATATTAAATTATCTAAATCAATAGCAGATTCAAGACTACTATTGAAATTATAGGTTGGGTAATTCACCGCATTAATTACATCATACGTTGTTGAATTTGGATCTGTATACTCATGCAAGACCGACCTAAGACCTGTTTCTGAGTTTGTTGTACCATCTCCAAAATCCCAAGAAACGATGGCAGGCTTTTTTTGGTCAACGGCAATGAAGTTAAACTCAACTAATGAGCTTGTTTCAGTGTCCAAATCTCGTATTGGAAACTTGCCAGGTTTGATGGAATGATTCATGCTAGTAATACCCATTGTGCCACTGAGGTACTTATCTCGGAATGTCATTTTAAGCGACGAACAATTCGCACAATTTGGGTTTAAAAGCTGCCCAGTAAAAGAATAAACATTCAGTGAATCAAGAAAGTAATCTGCGTCCAAAACATAACCATCAACACCTGCACCTATAGATACTGCATTATTGTCAACTGTCATTTCCAATGCAAAAACAGGATCCTTTTCTACGGGTTCTGGTATATCAACAGGTTTGCAAGCAAATGCAAGGATGACTAAGAGTCCAAGGATGGCGATATGTATCAGTAGTGATTTCATTCCTAAAACTGCGATAATTTATATTCAAGTTTAACCCTTAGTCTGCTTGTTCTGTCTACTTGGGAATTATTGTAGTAATTGTTTTTGGTAACATCAGTCATGCCATAACTGTACTCAATACCTCCAACTAGTCTTCCAAAAATGGCCGTATTGTAACCAAGAATAACAGACATATCATATGGTGTAAAACGTCCATCATTTCCCCAATTAGTTTCTGGATTTAGAATTGGTTGTCCATCATTTACCATTTGGGTATTCATTGATGCATTTACCAGCCATGCTGCTGCTACACCACCGTATAAATTTTGACGTTCTGAGACTGAAAATTGAACGAGCAAAGGAAGTTCAACATAGTGAAGTGCTTGTGGTGCTACTTCGTATAAAGCATAAGTTTTACCAAAGTCATCGTATTCAATCTCATGTTTCTCAGCAACATCTAGGTCTCGTGCTCCAATTGTTTTATAGTTAATCCCACTTACTAAGTAGACGTTGGGCCCTTTTTGAGACACGTATTTAAGTCCAAAGTACTTATCGCTTCTACTCAAGTCTATTTCCTTATTAAACGACACGGATGACGCACCAACAATAGATACTTGATTATTTCTGAATCTTTTATTTGAACTTAATGCTTGAAATCCGTTGTTCCGAATTCCTTTATAAGATGGAAGATCTAATTTGTCCACCAGAGGCATATTTACTGTACCACTTTTCCAACCATTAGATGAATTATCAGCATAAGCCAAAATAGGAAATTCAATAGGTGGTTTTAGCCCGGAATTAGAATTAATATCTGCCAGCTGAATTTCTTGATTATTTATTATAAGCTCAACCAAGTTTTTATTCCATTCTTCAGTGAATAAATTCGTGCTTTCAATTTTTGGAATCCTTTGAAAGTTCTGAGTTAAAGGAATTGATAAATCAGGATGGTTTTCTACAACCCAATTTTGTTTAGAAACTAGCTGAACAGTTTCCTTTGTACTTATACTAGTTGTTGAGTTATTTTCTTGAGATACAGAAGAACTTTGAATTTTTGTCGAACCAAACTCGGTAGTTTTGGGTGAAACTAAGCCAAGAACCACAAATAACATAGTAGCAACTGCTCTTAAGTTAAACACCCAAGAAGGCAGCCTATATTTACTTCCTGAAATAGGCTTATTTGCAGGAAATTCTTCATCAAGCATTTTTTCCACTTCCCCCCAACGTTGATTGCTCAATTTTGGCAAGTTTTGCTTGGTAATATTCTGTATGTATGAATCTATTTTTTGCCAGTTAGTCATGACTTAGCTATTTTTAATATGTTGTTGCATTCTTTCGATGATTTGCTTTCGCGCATTAGAAACATGCCATCTAGATGATCCTTCTTGGATGTCTAATATTTCGGCTATTTCCTTATGCCTAAAACCATCTATGGCAAAGAGGTTAAATACCTTCTTGCTCATTTCTGGTAATGCATTGATAAATGTTAAAATGTCTTCTGTATTGAACTTCTTTTGTGCGTCGCTTAAGTCGAGCTCATAATTTTCATTTAGATTTTCAAGATCTTGTAGGTCTCCTATTTGATCATGTGATTCTAAGTAATTTTTGTTTCTTCTGAAGTCATCAATGATTGTATTAATCATGATTCTGCCTATCCAAGCCTCAAATGGTACGTTCTCTTTATATTTATCCAGGTTTTTAAGAATTTTTAAGAAACCATGGTTTAGAATTCCATTGGCGTCATCCAAATTTTTCACATATCTTCTACAAACTTCTATTAATACAGGATAACACAAGTCGTAAAACTCGTGTTGAGTTTTACGATTGTGGTTTAAGCATTCTTGTATGAATTCTGCAGAAATTTTCATTTATAGTTTAGGCACTAAACCTTCGCTGACCTATTTAAAATTACTATTTATCACTAAATAAATAAGGTTTTGAATCAAATCTACTGATTTCCTGACACTTGAGTGAATTCATTACTATTTTTCTTAAAGGAGTTTTGCCTCTGGTAATCGATGACAAGTCAATAAAAATGTTCATTCTGGTCTTCATAGAAGTAGTAGTTTTAAGGAGTGCTTAAAGTCCAATCATAGCTTGTTGAAAAAATATGTGGAGTACGTAACAGTCTCTATTTAGGTACACGCAAAGAATTGGGGAAATGTTAGGATTGGATTGTAAAAAAATAGCTTCGAGCTTAAAGCCGTAAGTTGAAAGCTTCGATTATTGCTCTAGTTTAGTTGATCATTTCAAATCCGGAACCTAGTTTGATTTACATCCCCTTTTTTAACACTGAGGACACTGAGAAAAATGGCATAGAGCTACAAGTGTAAAGCTGCAAGTCAAAAGCTCGAGGCTCGTTGCTCGTAGCTTTTAGCTCCTTTTGTCATGTCCTGTATACGAACGCCATTAACACTTTCTATTATAGAATAGATTATTTGCACTAAACAAAAAAAACAAGTCATTCTGAGACCCTTGATAAATTTTTATCTTTCGTAGGAAGATGACGTAAGAAGAAAACTAAGTCTTTGTAAAATACATACTTCAATCAAAGTCCATACTTTCATTTTAGGTCGACATCAAATTATAAATCGTAAAAATCAAGTTATAATTGAGTGTATTTGGACAAAAAGCTGTTTGAGGAGTTTAGCGACGAGTTCTTTTTGTCAGCACGAAAATAGCGTAGATTTTAGATTTGAATTTGCAGTCGATGGTTTTTTACAAATATTTTAATTGTTTTATAATTGCATTTGTGAGGGCTACGCCGTTGCCTTCTTTTTGACCACTCAACCACGAAGTGCTCATTAAGGCCATTAAAAACAAACACAACTGAATAAAAAGAAGGAGCCCCTGCGGCTTGAGCAGAAGGGTATTAAATTAAAAAGGATAAATAATTTAAAACGTTATTAGCAATATTTACTTACAAATTTTCTGTATCGTAGTTTTTTAAAATTTTGTGGTCTCGGATAAAGTAGGCTAAAAAAATCAGAAGCTTTTGCCACTAAAGGTACAGATTGTTAAAGTTTGATAATTCTTTCCAATTTAGTTGGTGCATTCTCGGAGCTAACTCTAATAATATAAACACCCGGTTTAAAATGAGAAATGTTTATTATTTCTGCTCCATTTGTTGAAGTTATTTTAGCTACAATTCGGCAATTTATGTCTAAAATGGATATAAATGAGTCAGGATTGGACACGACTTTTATTTCATCCTCAAACCGATTTGGGAACACTTTAATTATGTTTTTTTCTCTTTCTTCTAAAATTTGAGCTTCGTCAATAAATATTTGATTGAATTCACTTAGTACAGAATTGCTTTGGGATTGCTGAGCCGATGAACTTGAAATGCAGCCTCCATTGGTTCAATTTTCAGATGTACTGATGCACCATCTCTAACGTCCTTACTTGTTACAGATATATGTTTCCAACGGTAAATGTAACATCCGCTATACTTGCAAGTACCACTTCACCTTGAGCTCTATTTGGATCTGGGTCAACGTTTGGACCAATTAATATTCTATCAAAACCATACAATTCTCTTTTAGTTGTAAATGTTTGGTTTTGAACGCATAGTACATCTGAGCCGATTTCACGATTAAATAAATTATTTACAATTTTATCATTCCTTAATACATGTGTTTCATTTAAATAAGGCTCATACACCTGTCTTGTCCTGATATAAGTAAACAGTTTTAAAAAATAAATTCGCTTGTTTTAAACTTACTCTTTAAGCACTTTAATGTTCTTTGTTAACCCATTAGAGGTAACGGTAAGAATGTACATGCCTTTATTAAATACCCCTAAATCGATAGTTGTGGAAGTGGCATTCGCACTCAAATTAATTGTATTGCCTTCATACACTTTCATGCCTACAGCACTAAACAATTCAACTTTAGCGTCTTTAGCATTCCCTAAATTAGTAATGTTCACATTTAACAAGTCTTTTGCTGGATTTGGATAGACGCTTAAGCTTAATAAGTTGTCAATCTCATATATAGAAGCTGCGAACGGCTCTCTAACTTGTAAACTTTGAGAAGTTGAACCTATACAGGTATCGCTTTCTGTTACTGTATAGGTTATTTCATGAATACCTACCCCTGCAACTGATGGGTCAAAATCTCCATCTACTACACCTGGTCCAGAATAGACTCCACCCTCTGGAGTTCCTCCGGTTAATGTGAAGACACTATCATCCTCAAATACTCTTGCTAAAGGAATAAACAAACCTACTTCTAAAGATACTAGCTCTACTTGAATAGTTTTATTATGAACACAACCACCTGAATGTCTTCCCATAAAGTTTACTGAACCGCTTTCTGTAACTCTAAAGGTGTTCCTCATTAAATCTTCATTGTTCCAAAAGAAAGTGTCGTACTCAAGAGGTACAAATAGTTCCAATTCGCTGTCACATGTAATTTGGTCTGTTAAGTCAACGTTATCCACCTCAATGTTAATCACTCCTCGGCCACATAAACTTATTAAAGAAGTTTGTACTGGCAGCCCTCCCAATGCATTTGCATCTGCATAGATTAAGTTTTCACCTCCATTAGCGAATTGATTTGTACTTTCATTATGAAAATACCACCTATTTTGAGCAAAGGAATAAATCATACTTGCAACTTCACCTAAATTAGTAAAAGTACTTACTGTATCTACTTCTCCAGTCAATATATTCTGTCTTAAAATTAGATTTATATTGGCACCAGAATAAACTACATTTATTCCATTTGAGGTAGTTTCCAATAGCCCCCATGCTGCCCAATTTTCTGAAAATTTCTTATTTGGCAAGAAACTATTAAATCCTATAAAAGGCACGGTAATTACTTCTCCAATAGAATAAGCGCTATTAGATATATTTATTAAATAAGTAACACGGTTATTAAAATCAGAAATACTAAACACTCCATTTCCATTGCAAAGGAGGTAACCTTCCCCTGGGACAATTATTGGTCTTGATAATAAAATGGTCGTAGATAAAAAATTTAAATCTTCATCTAGTTGTCGAAGGGAATTTATTGTACCTCCCCCTATGCGTGTAAATGGTAAATTTGTTGTTGCATTGTATAATGTATAAATTTTATTGGTACTTAAATCCGATACTAAACCATCTCTCCTTTCGAGTGCAATGCCGTTTTGTAAATTAAGGTCAAATCTTGAAGTCGAATCGTCTCCAGTTATATAAACATGAGTCCCTGTTATTGCCATTCCACCTCTATCATCACCCGAAGTGGCCGCATGATCAACGGATGCAATATTTGTTGCATCAAATGAATTTATAGTAAAGGAATTAAATTCAAGAAAAGTGTCGATTTTAACAAACACATTCCTGCTTTGATTTATATTTTTAATAGAAAAATTATCCCCCTTATGAATTGGACTAGTGGAACTTTCTTGGTCAAACCAATTATGAATGGAAGACTTGGTGGTATTAAAGTCTAAAGAATCCAACAAGCAAACTTTATAACTATCATTAAAGTCCAATACATTTAGCACATTATTTTGAAGAACAACATAAGACAAATCTACCAGTGTATCAAAAATACATCCCTGTGAAGTGGTTAGAATATATCCTGTAGCTGAACTTTCATAAGTTACAATTTCACCTCCCGGAGGACTAAAATAATCACTTATACATTCTATGGAATTAGGGCTACCAAACGTTATTGGATTGGTTGTATTACATTTATCAATTTCTAATGCAACTTGGAGAGATTCCTCCCCACAAACACCTAAACCAACATCAGGAGTTGCTACAATACCAAGTAAAATTTTTGTCCTATTCTCAAAATACTGAAGGTCTTCTTGTTTTACAATCAATTTCTCCAAAATCAATTTACATTGGATGTCATTGTTTTCATTACCAATTGATCCAAGGTTTAATAAAGAACCTGGCTCACAATCAGTCGAAATTGTATCAAGTAAAATGATAAGAGATTCGAATGAAGCATTATAATCACCGTTTAACAGAAATGAAAGTTGAACATTGTTAATATTGTTTTTACTTGTTAAATCAATAGAATAATAAACAGTGTCACCCATGTGTGGAATTGAATCACTAGGGTTACATGGGCTAAAAAAATCTTGGCTAAAGGCAGTTACTGCAGACATTAGCAAAAATGCACTTGTTAGAAAAAATTTCATTTGGGTTGTTTTATATAAAAAAGATAAGTCTAGTATAAACAATAAATATACTAAAATTATGTCAACACCTATGAAAATACTTAATTATCAACATTATACTGTGCCATTTAGTGGGCTAATATATGATTCTCTAAACTAGAGAATCATATTCCTTTTGAACTCTAATAATATAGCTTAACTAAAAGTTAATCGTTTCTGGGTTTTGTAGATAAACTAGTCCAATTAATCCTAACACAAATAAGGCGAAAATTAAAAGTTGAATTATTGTAAATAAAATTGATCTGAGCCAAGAGCAGTTATCCAAAAAAACACGACAACTCATCCAAAAAAATGCCACAAAGGAAATTGAAGCAAGAATAGTGGGCGTGTTTTCAGTAATGAGATAAAACACATCCCCAATAATTGTAAACACCACAATTAAAAGGCTGTAAATGTATAATGCCGAAGCAAGATGTTCCGCAAAATTATATTTCTTCTTAAAAAAGGTAAGATACGTTACCAATGAAAATATAGGAAGTAGCAAAGAAAGTAACAATAGTTCTGGCGATAAAAGAACTCTAAATCCCCCTGCTGCACCTGAAATAGAAATGCTAAGTCCTAAAATTTCTTTATTTACAAAGGCCAAATGAAGCCCTAGTACAAATAAACAAAGTAATAACATTTGCCCAGGGCTATAGTAATATCTTCGATTACCATCAAAATAATTATGCACTATAGTTGAAGGGTGCTGAATAAGTGTTTTAAAGTTCCCAATAATCCCTTTATTCAGATTAAAAACTGAGGAAATAATACTACTTGCAACCTCTGAAATTTTTGTTCTTTTACCTGTAACCTTTTGGCCACAAGTGGGGCAATACAATGCTGTAATTTCTGAATTGCAAATACTACAATTGGTTATGTTTGTAAGCATATTTTAAATTTTTTGTCCAAAGTCCAAAGTCAAAGGTCAGAAGCTTTTAAGCTTTTGCATAAATCAAGTTAGTCATTTCATTTAAAACTACTTGTTTTCCCTAATATTCCCCCTTTTTTAACACAGAGAATATTGTATTAAGCTTTGATCTACACTCCTTTTGCACTCCTACTTTTTTCGACTTTGGACTAATTCACTTGTTGCTTGCGGCTTGCAGCTTTAAACTATTTTTACGTTTTCAACGCACGACGTTTAATAATTCCCCCCTTTGTATCTTTAACAGTAGTCATAACCATAAACGCATTGGGGTCTATTTTTTTAACTTCTTTTTGAAGTTTGGCTATCTCCAACCGAGTAATTACTGTAAATACAATATCGGTTGCTCCAAGATTTTCAAGATTTTTTCCATACCCCTGTTTGCCTTGGTATAAGGTTACCCCACGTCGCATTTCTTCAGTAATTAACAACCTAATTTCATTGCTGTGGGCAGATATTATTGTAACTCCTAAGTACTCTTCTACTCCTTCTACTATGAAATCTACCGTTTTGGCCGCTGCTAAATAAGTTAGTATCGCGTAAAGCGCAATTTCTATTGAAAGCAAGTAGGAAGCAACACCAAAAATCATCACGTTGAATACCAAAATAACATCGCCTACGGTTAAGCTCGTGATTTTGCTGACATAAACTGCTAACACCTCCGTTCCATCAATTACAGCACCTCCCCTCATGGCCAAACCAATTCCAGCACCTAAGAAAAATCCACCGAAAGCTGCTACTAGTAATTTATCTGCTGTAATTACAGGGTATGGGAAAAATCCAATAATTAAGGCTAATCCAAGAATCGCAATAATGCTCTTTAAAGCAAAATTTCTACCTAACTGCTTGTAGCCCATTATTAAGAATGGAATATTAATTACAACAATTAAATAGGCCAAATTTATTCCACTAACCTTTGAAACTAGTAGTGAAATACCAGTCACTCCTCCATCAATAAAATCATTAGGTAATAAAAATCCCTTCAAACCAAAACCAGCACATAAAATACCAGCGCTCATAAAACCTAAGGATTTCAAAAGACTTATGACGTTAATTTTTAGTCTTAAAAAATGCTTGGCCTCAACATAACCAGATTGTGCCTCTTCTGTCTTATCTCCAAAAAGGGCAAGCAGTGTACGTATTAGTTTTTCTCCCATTCTCTTTTTACAAGATAGTCATTCCTATTTTAGGTTTGTTTGCCCAACTAAAGGATGTGAGCCTGATCCACAGCTAATAATTGTGCGCATCGCTTCTTGTGCTTCTGCCTTTATTCTAAAAACATCTTTTGATTGAACATGAAAAATATTTCCAGAGGTGGGATTTGGACCAGTAGGAACAAAAACTGTAATGGTTCCATTCTCATGTTCATCGGTTATAAACGCCGTCATCATAGTATCTCCACCAAACACTTTCACTAAACAAACTTCAGAAAATAGCGATTTCTTATTTCCCATTAACTGCAGAATCGTTTCTTTAATCAATTGATATCCCGGTATTTTTGAAAATAAATTTTTTTCTAAAAAGTCTAGTAACCATTGTCCAGTTCTCATTCTCACTAGATAGCCTACAATAAAACTAAAGGCCAAAATTCCACCTAAAACAATTACATCAGCAAGAATTTTTGAGAAGCCTAAGTCTATAATCAAACTAGAAATAGGAGAAATTAATCCACTCAAAAAGCGCCATGACCAACTTAGCACGGCAATTAAGATAGTTACTGGAAGAAGTACTACAATACCCCCCAATACGGTGGTCTTTATAAATTCAATTATACTTTTCATATTGCAAATGTGATTAATCCCAATCAAATTCAATTACTTTTCGTGTAAAATAGTTGGTGTGGGTTTCCTATCTTGCAGACTGATATTAGTAGGTATGAAAAAAATGGCATTGCATTGGAAAATTATCATTGGATTAATTGCTGGAATTATTTGGGCAGTTATTTCGAGTATTGTTGGATTAAGCGAATTCACAATTAATTGGATAGATCCTTTTGGAACCATTTTCATAAACCTATTAAAGCTTATAGCAATTCCACTCGTATTATTTTCAATTATTAAGGGGGTAAGTGGAATTAGCGACAGCTCAAAACTAGGCAGAATGGGCGGAAAAACACTTCTTGCTTACTTGGTCACCACCTTATTCGCGGTTGGTGTTGGACTAATTATAGTAAACACCTTTAAGCCTGGTGAACTTATTGATAAAGAGCAACGAATTGACCAACGTTTACAATATGAGATTTGGGCTGGCAATGCTGGCGTTGAAGTTAAAGATGGAAAACACTTTTTAACTGACACTGCCTATAAGTCGCGTGTTGCAATGCTGGATGTAGAAATACCATCGAACAAAACCGTTGCGGAAAAACTGGCGATGGCAAACAAAACGAAAGAAGATGGCCCCTTGCAATTTTTAGTGGACATAGTACCTAGCAACATATTTGTTTCGCTAAACAACAACGGGTTAATGCTTCAGGTTATCTTTTTTGCAATCTTTTTTGGTATCACTTTATTGATGGTTCCTGCAGCAAAAGCAAAACCTGTTATTGATTTTGTGGATGGGGCAAATGAAGTATTCCTAGCAATGGTGGATGTTGTTATGAAGGCTGCTCCATTTTTTGTGTTTGCACTCTTGGCTGGAGTATTGAGCAAAATGGCTGGAAATGATGTTGGAAGTGTTGTGGAAATTTTCAAAGGACTTGGTTGGTATTCATTATGTGTAGTTGCAGGCTTAGGTATTATGATTTTTATTGTTTATCCCCTCATTTTAATGATTTTTGTAAAGAAAATCACTTACAAAAACTTCTTTGCAGCAATTGCACCTGCCCAAATGTTGGCATTTTCCACTAGCAGCAGTGCGGCAACTTTGCCGGTTACAATGGAGTGTGTGAATGAAAACCTTGGAGTAAGTAAAAAAGTAACCAGTTTTGTATTACCAATTGGTGCAACCGTAAACATGGATGGAACGAGTTTGTATCAAGCTGTTGCAGTAATATTTTTAGCGCAATTTCACTTAGTAGATTTATCCATCGGACAACAATTAATAATTATTCTAACCGCAACCTTAGCTTCTATTGGTTCCGCTGCTGTACCCAGTGCAGGATTGGTGATGTTGATAATTGTCCTACAGTCTGTTGGATTAAATCCAGCATGGATTGCCATTATTTTCCCAATTGATAGAATTTTGGACATGTGTAGAACCGTTGTGAATGTAACTGGAGATGCTGCGGTATCTACTTTAATCGCGGCAAGCGAAAATGAATTAAACGACAGCGTTAAAAAACAACAAATATGAAAAAATTAGTACCCATTTTAATATTTCTTCTTGCAGCTTTCGCAGCTTGTAATTCAAAGCAAAAAGTAGAAACAATTTACCACAACGGGGTAGTTTACACTGTTGATTCTGCCTTTACTATTGTGGAGGCATTTGCCGTAAACAAAGGCGAAATAGTAGGAACAGGAACAAAATCAGACTTGGTAGAGCAGTTTTTAACTGAAAAGCTAATTGACTTAGAAGGAAAAGCAGTTTATCCAGGGTTATTCGACGCTCATGGACATTTCTTCTACTATGGTTTAGGAGCATTTACGGTAGATTTAACCGGATCTAAATCGGTTGAGGAACTCGTTTCTAGAACACAGGTTTTCTTTGCAGACAAGCCGGTTTCTGCAATAAATGGAAGGGGTTGGGACCAAAATTTATGGGGTGGCACTTTTCCGACTAATGAATTATTAAACAAGACTTTTCCTAATACACCAGTGGCATTAAGTAGAGTTGACGGTCATGCTGTTTTATTTAATGACTATGCTTTAAAACTTGCAAATATTACTCCAGAAACGATAATAGATGGCGGTAAAGTTATATTGAAAAATGGAAAAGTAACTGGCGTTTTAATTGACAATGCAATTAGTTTAGTAATGAGCCTTTTCCCAAAACCAACAAGAACACAAGAAATTGCAGCAATTATGGAGGCTCAAAGGCAAACATTAGCATTTGGATTAACTACAATTGATGATGCAGGTTTAATGGCTAACGAAATTTGGTTGATTGACAGTTTGCATAAATCGGGCGATTTAAAAACTCAACTATATATAATGTTGGATCAAGATTCGGCTAATTTGGATTCGTTTTTAGACAAGCCTCCTTATAAAACCAACCGCATTAATGTGAGTTCTGTAAAGGTTTATGGAGATGGGGCCTTAGGAAGTCGTGGGGCATGTTTATTAGAGCCATACTCAGACAGACCAGATGAACATGGTTTTAACTTAAGTTCACCAGAGTTTTATAAAAAATTAGCAACTCGTATAGAAAAAACTGAATTCCAAATGAATACTCATTGTATTGGTGATTCTGCGAACAGACTTTTATTAAATATTTACAAAGAAGCGTTAAATGGTGCGAGCGATAGACGTTGGAGAATTGAGCATGCCCAAGTTGTTTCGGACCAAGATTTTGAACTGTTTAAAGAAGTAGGAGTTATTGCTTCTGTACAAGCAACTCATGCCACTTCTGACATGTATTGGGCGGAAGAGCGTTTAGGACCTGATCGAATTAAAAATGCCTATGCCTACAAACGCTTAAGCGATTATACAGTGGTTTGCCTTGGTAGTGACGCCCCTGTTGAAAGTTTTAATCCATTATATGGGTTTTATGCTGCCACTGCTCGACAAGATGCTGAGTTATTTCCCAATGGAGGTTTTAATATGGCCAATGCGTTAAGTAGAGAAGAAGCATTAAGAGGAATGACCATAAATGCCGCATATGCAAACTTTGAGGAAAATGAAAAAGGGAGTTTAGAAGCTGGTAAAAATGCTGATTTCGTAATCTTAGAAAAGGATATTATGAAAATTCCAATTCGAGAAACTAGAGATACAAGAGTATTAGCAACCTATATTCACGGTAAAAAAGAATTTAGTCTTGAGTTGGAGTAATACCATATTTTATTTCTTGTTGCTTATTGCCTTTATGTACTTTATACAATACGGGCGTAAGTTGTTTGCAATTAGTAAAATTGGACAAGCAAGAGGGATAAAAGACGTGCGAGTTAGCAAAATGTTCGCTGAATATCCTGAGTTAAAAGAAGAGCTTCGTAAAGAGGTTATTAAGTTTAGAACCTATAAAATCATGTTCTATGTGTTTTTGGTTCTTGCATTACTTTTTAAAGGGGCTGTTTATTTTTGGTAAGATTTAATTAGACCCAATAGGTCTGTTTAAATTAAACAGACCTATTTTGAATTTCTATTATTTTTTGCTGTAGCTTGCTTCCTAATACTTTGTTGAAGATTAAACTTCAGTACAAAAGGCTGTACTAATCATCATTAAATTATAATTTTTCAAACCCAAATGCCTTGCTTTATGAAGAACTACCTAATTAAATTTGCATCACTTTGCGTTCTTGTTTTCTCACTTTCTACAATTCAAGCACAAAACGATACAACAAAAACCATTAAAAATTCCAAAGTAACTGTCGCCATGAAAAATGGTGATGAATATGTTGGGCAGATTATTTCAAATGCCAATAACAAATTAATTTTACAGACTGAAAATGGAGAATTAAGTCTAATTGCTTCGAACGTTAAATCCATCCAAGATTACACTTATACAGGTAAATTTGGCTTTCCAAATCCTCACGAAACTCGATACTTTTTTGGGCCTTCGGCTATTCCAATTAAAAAAGGAAAAGGGTACTATCAGAATGTGTATGTGACATTAAATTTCGTGAATTACGGAATTTCTAAAAACTTTTCCATTGGAGGTGGATTAGAGTTTATTTCAACTGTAACTGGAAATCCTATTTATTTTCTTACACCAAAAGTTGGATTTGAAGTTGCCAAAAATGTACATGTGGGCGGGGGGGTGCTACTAGCTGGTTTTTCGACTTTTGGAGCTGCCTCTCTAATTTATACTGTTGGTACTTATGGTAACTCAGAGTCTAATGTTACTGGAGGTATTGGCTACGGCTTTGTTGACGCTACATTAACTAATAACCCTGCTATTATGTTTTCTGGAACTCATCGCCTTTCTAGAGGACTTTCTTTATTATCAGAAAATTACCTTTTACCAGTTGACGGAGAAGGTCCAACATACTTCAGTATTCAAGGTATACGAATAGTAGGTAAAAATAGTGCATTCGATCTTGGAGCACTTATACTTACTGATATAGGTTTTCCATTACCATATGTATCATATGCGAGAACATTTTAAGGAAATTCATTAAGATAAATATAAACTATAGTTCAAGATTGATTTAGAACCTGCATTCTTCGTACCTTTACGCCAATCTATTTGTGCTGAACCTCATGGTTTATCCATTTAAACCATATTTTTAATGAAATTTCAAGATTTAAACCTGATTCAACCTATTCTAAAGGCATTAAAGGATCAAAATTATACCGAACCAACACAAATTCAGGCCCAAGCTATTCCTCTTGTTTTAAACCGACAAGATGTTTTAGGGAGTGCTCAAACTGGTACGGGTAAAACCGCAGCATTTGCTATTCCTATTCTGCAACACATGTTTCAAGATCAACATGAAGAAAAAGGTCAAAGAAAAGTAAGGGCTTTAATTGTTACTCCAACTCGTGAATTAGCCATTCAAATTGGTGAAAGTTTTACTGCTTATGGTAAATACACCAACCTTAAAAATACAGTTGTATTTGGTGGGGTTTCTCAAGGAACTCAAACTCAAGCATTAAAAAAAGGTGTGGACATTTTGGTTGCTACACCAGGTCGTTTACTAGATCTTATGAACCAAGGTCATATCTCACTAAAAGATGTAAAATACTTTGTATTAGATGAAGCAGATCGAATGCTAGATATGGGCTTTATTCATGATGTTAAAAAGCTTTTAGCTAAACTACCTGTTAAAAGACAGTCCTTGTTTTTCTCTGCAACCATGCCTAAAAGCATTGTCGATTTATCAAATGACATTCTAAACAATCCTAAAAAGATTGCAGTAGATGCCGTTTCTTCTACAGCAGAAACCATTCAACAATATTTGTATTTAACAAACAAAGACAGTAAGAAAAAGCTTATTCTACACATTTTAAAGAACAAAGATTTAAAACAAGTTTTGCTTTTTTCAAGAACCAAACACGGGGCTGACAGAATAGTTTCCAATCTTAGAAAAATGAAAATAGAATGCGCTGCAATTCATGGCGATAAAAGCCAGAACCAACGCCAAAAAGCTCTTAGCGACTTTAAAGACGGACAAATTAGAGTGTTAGTTGCAACTGATATTGCAGCAAGAGGAATTGATATTGATAAATTACGCTATGTAATCAACTATGACATTCCTAATGAAGCTGAGACCTATGTTCACAGAATTGGACGTTGTGGAAGAGCTAAGGAAGAAGGAATTGCAATTTCAATTTGCGAGCCCGAAGAAAACACCTACATTTTTGATATCGAAAAATTAACCAAGCAAAAAATACAGCTTGTAAAAGATAATCCATACCCACAAACTGAGCGCCCAATGAATAATGCTCAGAAAAAAGAAGTCGCCAAAGAAAAAGAGCGCAAGAAACAAGAGTTCTTCGCCAATAGAAAGAAAAATGGTGATGGTAATAATAAAGGACAATGGCGAGGTAGAAGATAGTTTACAGTTTAGAGCAAGAGTAAATAGCATACAGGAATAGCAGCAAGAGCTTGAGTTTAGAGCAAACAGAGATTTTTAAACCGCACTTTTGAACTTATGCACTCTTTCACTTTAAAAAAATGAAACTATTTAACGACTGGAAAATACTTGTTTTGTTATGCCTAACCTTAGGTCTTGCACCTTTTTTTCCCGAGCCTCACATTTGGGGTAAACTTAAATGGATTTTTGGTGGAGCAGCAGGAATGGTGCTTAAAGATTGGTTTGATGTATTATTGCATGGAATGCCTTGGATTCTGCTAGGTATTTATGGCATAAAAAAGTTGCTAAAATAATTGTTGCAACAATTACGTTTACAGTCTACAACAAACTAAGCAACTGATGAATACTTTAAAATCTATCTTCAAATTATCATTAATAATATTTTTGCTTATCTCTATTTTTAGCTTTACTCTTTTTGAAACTAAAAAAAGTATCAAGTTACCTAAAGAACTAAAGGAAAACTTTGTTTTGATTGAAACTGAAACTGAAGGTGAAGGAATGCCCTCTTTATTTTTCATGGCTACAAAAGAAATTACCAATTTGGAATACAATGAGTTTTTAGCCGATATAAGGGCTACTGGCAACCTAGAATTTTTAGTTCCATACAAATTCATGCAGACAAGTGGAACAATCTTATGGCTCATATGCAGCCCTTTGTAGATAATTATCACCCACCCAGCGTACAAGACTATCCTGTCGTAAATGTTTCTCATGAAGGCGCAATTGCTTATTGTGAATGGGCTACAGAAAAGATTAACTCATCAGGTTTATTAGATTATGAAGTAAGTTTAAAACTTCCTACAAAAAAGGAATGGCAATATGCATCTAAAACTGGCAAAGACAATATGAAATACAGTTGGGGTGGACCATACATATAAAATACAAAAGGTCTGTATATGTGTAATTTCAAAAGATTAGGAGAGCATAACATGAGCATAGACCCTAAAACCAATGAATTTGTAATAAAAAACTTAGCTGAAGGTGGAGCACCATCGAAATCAATGGTTATAAAATCAGATGGATCATTTGATATTACAGCTCCAGCGAAGTCATATTTGCCTAATGATTTTGGCTTATACAACACAAATGGAAATGTTGCCGAAATGATTAGCGAAAAAGGAATAGCCTTAGGTGGTTCTTGGAACTCTCTTGGTTTTGATGTTCGTTGTGAAAGTGAAATGACCTACGATCTGCCCACTCCAGAAATAGGTTTTAGACCAATTATTGTTATCAATAATTAATAAAATCAATCAACTTTTATTATAAGTGCAACAGACTTGGAAATAATAAAAAATTTATTGAAGTAGATAAGGGCAGTACGTTTTTCGTTTCTCTTCCTTAAAATCTAAACAATGATGATATTGTGCTCTACGTTTATCTAACTATTGCACCGTTTGGCATTCCTTTTTCAGGAAGCACAAAAGTTAACTCTCCTTTTTCGTTCTCAGCAAGCAAAATCATTCCTTCTGAAACAACACCTCTCATTTTACGTGGCGCTAGATTAATTAATACACTTACTTGTTTACCTATTAATTCTTCTGGAATAAATTGCTCAGCAATTCCCGAAACAATTGTACGGACATCCACTCCAGTATCAACCTTAAACTGCAAAAGCTTGTCTGCCTTTGGAACTTTTTGTGCTTCCAAAATTGTACCTACTCTAATGTCTAATTTCATGAAATCATCAAACTCTATAGCGTCTTTTGTGGGTACTATAGTTTTCACTTCTTCCATATTCGAATCTTTAGTTTGTTTCAGTTTAGCCATTTGATGAACTATTTTTTCATCTTCAATTTTTTCAAATAACAGTGAAGCCTCATTCAGCTTATGTCCGCTTTTTAAAATTTCATCTTTTTTGCAGTTTTTCCACTCTTTTGAGTCAAAATTTAGCATTTTTTGCAGTTTATCGCTCGAAAATGGCAAAAAAGGCTCCATTATTACACTTAACTTTGCGGCAATTTGAAGAGCGGCATGCATGATATTCTCCACTCGATTTGGATCTGTTTTAACCAATTTCCATGGTTCCAGTTCGGCTAGATATTTATTCCCTAATCGTGCAACTTCCATCATCTCATAAGCCCCTTGTCTGAACTTATAGTCTTCTATTGCTGCTTCCATTTGGTCAATTTTATAATTGGCCTCAAACAATAAATTTTTCTCTACTTCTGTAATTTCTCCTTTAGCTGGAACTACGCCGTCATAATACTTATGTGTTAATACACACACTCTATTTATAAAATTTCCCAGAACAGCTACCAGTTCATTATTGTTTCTAGCTTGAAAATCACTCCAAGTAAAATCGTTGTCTTTATTCTCAGGTGCATTTGCTGTCAAAACATAGCGTAACACATCTTGCTTTTCAGGAAAATCAACCAAGTATTCATGTAACCAAACTGCCCAGTTTCTAGAAGTACTGATTTTTTGTCCTTCTAAGTTTAAAAACTCGTTGGCAGGAACATTGTCTGGTAAAATGTAATCGCCATGGGCCATCAACATTGCTGGGAAAATTATACAATGAAAAACAATGTTATCCTTTCCGATAAAATGAACTAATTTAGTTTCGTCATCCTTCCAAAATGGTTCCCAATCAATTCCTTTTTCTGCAGCCCATTCTTTAGTTGAACTGATGTATCCAATAGGAGCATCAAACCAAACATACATTACCTTTCCTTCTGCGCCTTTTACTGGAACTTTAACGCCCCAATCAAGGTCACGTGTCATTGGTCTTGGTTGTAAACCGCCATCTAGCCAACTTTTGCATTGTCCAGTTACATTATTCTTCCATTCTTTATGATCCTCTAAAATCCATTTACGGAGCTTCTCTTCATATTTATCCAAAGGAAAATACCAATGCTTAGTTTCTTTTAGAATAGGCTTCTCACCGCTTAACATCGATTTCGGATTTCCTAGATCCTTTGGACTAAGTGTACTTCCACAATTTTCACATTGATCTCCATATGCATCAGGATTGCTGCATTTTGGACAAGTACCTTGAATGTATCTATCAGCTAAAAACTGCTGCTCCTTTTCATCAAAATATTGCTTTGATGTCTTCTCAATAAAAACATCCTTTTCATATAAATCTTTAAAAAGTTCTTGAGCAGTTTCGTGATGTATGGGTTTAGAAGTTCTGGAGTAATTACTAAAACTTATTCCGAAATCTGCAAAAGATTTGCGAATAATCCCATCATACTTATCAATAATTGCCTGAGGAGTAGTTCCTTCTTTTCTAGCTTTTAGAGTAATTGCAACCCCGTGTTCATCCGATCCGCAAATAAATGCCACTTCACGTTCAGGATATTTATTTCGTAAAAATCGCACGTAGATATCTGCAGGAACATATACACCAGCCAAGTGGCCGATATGAACTGGTCCATTTGTATAAGGTAATGCTGCTGTAACTGTATATCTTGAAGGATGATTCACTTTTTAATATTTTGAAAGTATCTTTGATACAAATGTAGCACTAATATGAGTTTCAAAGAGCCAATACGTATACCGAATTTTCTAAAACCTGGAGATACCATAGGAATTGCGGCTACAGCACGCCTTATTTTAGGCGATGAACTAAAAAATGCCCTAGACATTTTTCATTCATGGAATCTAAAAGTAGAACTGGCTCCCAATATTGGAGTTGGCTTAAATCAATTTGCTGGAACAGACAAAGAACGAGCTTTGGGCTTTCAACATTTATTAGATAAACCTGAAGTAAAAGCAATTTTCATTGCGCGTGGAGGCTATGGTACTGCACGTGCTATAGACTTAATTGATTTTAGCCGTTTTGAAAAAGATCCAATATGGATTTGTGGTTACAGTGATATTACTGTTTTACATGGTCATCTTAACAAAAATTACAACTGTGCATCTTTGCACTGTAATATGCCTATGGGTTTCCCTAAAGAACGCGAACATTGGGCAAACACTACTATAATGAAAGCTCTTTTTCAAGGTCACTGTGATATTCAAAGTGCCCCTGAATCTTTAAACATATTTGGCAAATGTAAAGGTGTTGTTGTTGGCGGAAATTTAAGTGTGTTGTATTCTATTCGAGACACCCAATCGTATCCTCTTACAGATGATTCTGTTCTATTTATAGAGGACTTAGATGAGTATCTATATCATATAGACAGAATGATGGTAGGTTTAAAAAGAGCAGGTGCATTAAATAAACTAAAAGGTATTTTAGTTGGAGGCATGACTGATATGCGAGACAACGAAATTCCATTTGGAAAAACTGCTAAAGAAATTGTTCATGAACATTCAGTTTCACTAGGAATACCGGTTGCATTTGGAATACCCATAGGTCATCAAGAAGATAATCGTGCTCTAATTCTTAATAGAAGAATGGAGTTAGAAGTTGGAATGTATGGCGCAACTTTAAACTTTCTCTAATCCTTACTAACAACGGTGTAAACCTTCTGTACGTTTTAGACTCAAATTTTCTATACAATTGGTTATGCTTGTTAAAAAAGCGATTTTATTTTTTCTATTAGGCTCTTTTTTTTATGGGGTCTTAGCACAAGACTCTATTAGAATTAAACTTCCACAAAAACGGAAAATTGAATCAAGAAATTTCTTTAAAAATGAATCAAATCCTTCTGGACCAACTCTAGGTCATTTTGGGGACTACAATCGAAATGGTATCAAATTTACTTTGATTGTGGAGGATAAAAATAAAGATGACACCATTCGTACTGATTCAACCGATTTAATTATTTTGGCCCAACATTACACACGTGCATTTAGACGTTATATTGAAGGCATGACCATTTCTGAAGTCAAAGACACCATAATAATATCTGTTAATCAAGAGTGGTATTTTATGATCGATTGTGTTGATTCTTTTGGGCGATTTGTTGAAGGTCGTCAAATATCAAAAGACGACACAGTACTTAAGATACGGAATGTTGACCTACATACTATTACCAAATTGCCCCAGCAATCATTTACGCGAATTGATGGAAGTAATGGGGCATTTGAAATTTACAAAAATCGTAAAAAATTAATCTATGTCTACTTCTGGAAAACTAGTTGTTCCGGTTGTATCAAAGAATTTAGTGTACTGGAAGATATTTACAACAACTTTAGAAAAGACATTGTAATTATTACATTAAATATTGAGGAAACAAACCCTAAAACTGACGAGTTTTTAGAGAAGCGGAATTTTAGATGGGTTCAAGGGTATGCTACTGACCAAAACCGGAGAGAGTTTGTTCAAAACGCCTTGCCTTATGGTGCATTATTTGATGCAAATGGTGATTTAATTCAACTGGGCTTTCGCCCACACGAGGTAAAAGTTTTTTTAAAGGAACAAAAAGAACTGAAAGAGTAATGTTAAACTTTGGCCTTTGCCTTTTGCATTAGCTTTAATGTGCTTTGGTAAATACCTTCTGGATGAAACCCACACTCTTCATACAATTCTTTTTGAGAACCGTGTTCTACTAGATGATCAGGAATACCTAAGCGAATAACTTTAGAACTATAGCCATTGTCAGCCATAAACTCAAGTATTGCACTGCCCATTCCTCCCATAATTGCTCCATCTTCAAGAGTAATTACTTTATCAAACTT
>JBLIDK010000032.1:0-24936 GCA_047632595.1 Sphingobacteriales bacterium | reverse complement strand
TGATAGAAGGTCCGAATTCCTATATACCCATTTCTAAGAATGGAGTTATTTATAATAATCGAACCTTCGGTGTAGTTTGGGTTTTGACCATTTATACGAACTCCATAGGAACCTCCTTCAATCAAATTGTTTTCAATTAAGGTGTTGTTTGCATTTTGACCAGTTCCATAAATTCCAGCTTTGCTTGAGGCAACAATTCCAGCTTTATTAATGTTATCATCTCTTGTGCTATCAACAATAATTCTACAGTTCAAAATAGTATTATTATCTGCATTATTGGTCAAGTGAATTCCAGATAAGTAAGGTTTGTTCACTATGTTTTTAATTGTAAGATTAGAAAGTGTTACAAAATCTGCATCGTCCAATCTTATTATGTGATGGTCAGTTGTAGTTCCTGGTACTTCGGATTCTATTATAACCGAATTGGCATCTAAAGATTCAGAAGATATTGTTAAGGTTTTGGAGAGATCAACTCCATTAATCTTAGGAATTGTAAATCGTGTATTGTATGTCCCCGCTTTTACTTTAATCAAGGTGTTATTTAAAACTCCTCCACATGCTAATTGCTCTATCAAGTTATCAAATGATACAAAGTCGCCTCCCGCACCAACGGTATATTCACCGCTTAAATACGGACATAATTTAGAAATTAATACATTATTGTCGTTATTTAAATCAAATGGTTCCGCACTTTCATTTTCTAATTTTACACCTAGGTTAAGAGGCTTTCCTTTAGTGAATACTGCTGTTGTACTTAATTCAATTTCAGTTTCGTCAAAAGTAACAGCCAAATTAGTTAATGTTATAAGTTCAGGATTCACCCAAGTTTGACCACTGTCAATTGAAAATAGAATAGTTACTTTTTGACCATTCAATGATTGGACACCCTCGTTTCGTAAAAGAATTTTAATGTTGTTTACCCCATCTTTTGGAGTTGTTGTGGTGTTGATCTCAGCTATTGCTAAATCTATCTGAATTGGAGTGAATTCGTCTGCTCCAATATCAGGAGTAGTAGCATTTCTAGTTTCACCATCAATATCATTAGGAACAGCCACTCCCGTGCCTGTTGCATCAATAAGAGGATTTGTAGTATGTAAATCAGTTTCTGAAATAAAACGAGGTAAAAGTGAGATAGAATTGGTTTCCAAACCAGAAGCAGCTGAATAAGCACTAAGACTGCTGAAGTTTCCAAAATTTGTCGCGGAGACTAAGTTATTTGGAGCTTCAACATAAAGTAAATTGTAGTCTGAACTTATATCTTCAATGCTGGGTGCATTTATTTTATAGGCATTACCAATACCTTTGTTGTAAAATATATTGTTTTTAATATCCAAGCTTCTTGATCCAGTTGCAGTTGAATATTCGATATAAAATGCATTTCCTTCATTTATATCGTTGTCCATAACAACCGAGTTATGATATACCTTTACTTCCGTTGGAACTCCCTCTACATGAATTCCTGTAGCCTCGGTTGCTTGTTTAAAACCACCAATTATCATATTATTAGAAATTTCCTCATTGATTCCTGACAAGGAATAAATACCAGTGATTTGAAATCGCTGAAAATTTGGGTGGGTCATGTCTATTACATTGCCAGAAGTTAGTGCATCAACATTAAATCGCATATCTATAGCTCGTAAATACTGTCCTACACAGTAATTGTTTATAAATTGATTACCTGTTTTGGCAGATGCTATAGAGGATCTTTGATGATAACCAACACTGCCTCCAATCAAAGTATTATTTGCAAAAAGATTGTTGTTTATTTGATTACCCCCAGTGGTTGAATTCATATTTATGCCTGATAACATTATCAGTATTACATTGGAACTTGTTGACACAGTACTTCCTTTTAATATGCAGTTTTCAATGGTATTGTTAGCGGATAATCCAAGCGAGCCTTGAGTAGTTAGTTGAATTACTGTGGCCATTTTAGGGTGGTCATTTTCAACAGTCAAATACTTGAAAGAAATATTGCTACAAGAGTACAATTGAATAGTATGATGGTCAGTATTCACTCCACCTCCAGAGCTTGTTATCAACACCTTATTTGGATCTTGTGAAGTGCTTTCAAAAGTCACCGTTGAAGCCGCTGAAGCTCCAGTAACTTCTGTCAGTTTTATTCTTTCTTCGTAAACACCATCGTTAATTTTAAAAACAACTGGACCCGCCACTCCAAAAGTTAGTAGTTGAGTAACAGCATCGTTAATTTTTGAAAAATCGCTACCATTTCCCCCAACTGTATAGGTTCCAATTAAGGGTTGTGCAATTAATAAGGTGTTGAAAATTAACACACAAAGTGCAGATATTAGTGGTTTTTTCATAGTATTGATTACAGGAGTATAAGGGAATTTTCCGTATAATTCTAATTACAAGTTTACAAAAAAAACAACAAAATTTTAAACGAATTCAACTAAAATCGAGAGGTTGTGAGGCTGAATGCTTAGTTTTACTTTATGAGTGATGTTCTTCAAACAAATAAATTAAACATAAAAAGTTGGGCAGAAGAAGATAGGCCAAGAGAAAAAATGCTTTCAAAAGGTCGCCTTAGCCTTACCGATGCCGAATTAATTGCCATATTAATTGCCTCAGGAAGTAAGAATGAAACAGCAGTTGATTTATCCAAACGAATTCTTGCTGACAACCAAAACAGTTTAAATGAATTGTCTAAATTATCGGTAGACCAGTTAATGACTTACTCTGGAATAGGTGAAGCCAAAGCATTAGCAATTGTTTCTGCCTTAGAATTAGGAAGAAGACGAAGAGGGGAATATCAAAACGAAAAAGCCAAAATAACAAGTAGCAGAGATGCTTATGAAATTATCAAAAGTCAATTTCTAGACTTACCCCACGAAGAGTTTTGGGTAATTTATCTAAACAGACAAAATAAGTATATAGCTAAACAACTAATTAGCAAAGGTGGAGTTGCTGGTACTTTAGCAGATGCGCGATTAATTTATAAGCCTGCCATAGAAAAATTAGCTTCTTACATTATCCTAGCGCATAACCATCCTAGCGGAAATTTAAGTCCTAGTGAGGCTGATATTGCCCTAACAAAGAAAATGAAAGAAGCAGGTAAATTATTAGATGTTCAGGTTATTGATCATATAATTGTAACCGACAATGGTTTTTACAGCTTTGCTGATGAACAAAAACTTTAATTAAAAAATTGCAATTCAAATTAATCCCACCACAGTAGTTTAGTATCTTTGCCTTTTAATACACGAATGTTTCCATGAAAATTTCACTAAACTGGTTAAAATCCTACATCAAATTAACTCAATCTCCTGAAGAAATAGGAAATATTCTTACCGATATTGGTTTAGAGGTGGAAGGTATTGAAGAAATTGAAAGTATTCCTGGCGGACTTGAAGGCTTGGTAATTGGTGAAGTCTTAGAATGTGTAAAGCATCCTAATGCAGATAAACTAAAAATAACAAAAGTGGATTTGGGTTTAGAAGAACCTGTTCAAATTGTTTGTGGTGCTCCAAATGTTGATAAAGGGCAAAAAGTAGTAGTAGCCACGGTAAATACAACCATTTTTCCTTTAAATGGAGAGTCGTTTAAAATCAAAAAAGCTAAAATACGTGGTGAAGAAAGCCGCGGAATGATTTGTGCTGAAGATGAGATTGGTTTAGGTCAATCGCACGACGGTATTATTGTCTTACCAGCTGATGTCAAAGTTGGAACCTTAGCAGCCGATTATTATAAAATTGAAAAAGACATTGTGTTCGAAATTGGTTTGACACCAAATAGGGTAGATGCTTCTTCTCATATTGGCGTTGCAAGAGACCTTGCAGCGTTTTATAGAAGCTCTGTTACCTGGCCAAAAATTGAAACTCAAACAGCTGAAGTAAAAAACAACACCCAAGTTGAGGTTAAAGATTTAGAGGCTTGTCCGCGATATGCTGGAATTAACGTTTCAGGTATCAAAGTGGCAGAAAGTCCCGATTGGTTAAAAAAGAGCTTAACGGCAATTGGTTTAGCACCAATTAACAATGTTGTAGATGTAACCAACTTTGTACTTCATGAAATGGGACAGCCCCTGCATGCTTTTGACGTTGCCACTATTTCAAACAATAAAATAATTGTTCAAAAACTTAAAGAGGGCATTAATTTTAAAGCATTAGACGGAAATGATTTAAAGCTTAGCGACGAAGACCTAATGATAAGCGATGACAAAGGGGGCTTATGCATTGCAGGAGTTTTTGGTGGCGTAAATTCAGGTGTGAGTGCAAAAACCACCGATGTTTTTATCGAGAGTGCTTACTTTAATCCAGTTTCAGTTCGTAAAACAGCAAAACGACATGGCTTAAATACCGATGCTTCGTTTCGTTTTGAAAGAGGTGTAGATCCTTCATTAGCATTAACAGCGATGAACAGAGCTGCTCAGTTGATTCAAGAAGTTGCGGGCGGTATAATTAGCAATAAATTTATTGATATTTATCCTAAAGAATTTTCAAAACCAGTTTTTCCATTTAGTCTAAAACGCTTAAATTCTGTTGCGGGAAAAGTAATTGAAAAAGAAACTGTTGTTGACATCTTAAAGCATTTAGAAATGGGTGTAAAAGAGATAAGTGAAGAGGTTTTAGAGTTAGAAATTCCTTTGTACCGAGTAGATGTTCTAAGAGAAATTGATGTAATAGAGGAAGTGTTGAGAATTTATGGTTTCAATAACATTGAAATTCCAGCTAAGTTAAATGCTTCTATAACAATAAAGCCATCGCCAGATAAAGAGGCTTTGAGAAATACAGTGTCTGACCTGTTGGTTTCAAATGGTTTTTGTGAGATGATGGCAAACTCCTTGTCTTCATCACAAATGCACGAAAACTTAGGCTTATTAAGCAATGAAGTGTACATGGCTAACCCTTTAAGTAGTGAGTTGAACATTCTTCGTACCGATTTAATTGTTGGCTCACTTGATGCTGTTGCTTATAATTTAAACAGACAAGTTGAGCGAATTAAGCTTTTTGAATTCGGAAAAAGTTATCAAGTTTCTGAAACAGGATTTAACGAAACAAATCACCTAACAATTACCCTTGCAGGTAAAAAAGAAGGCGATTCGTGGGTAGGAAAAGAAGAAGAGCAGAACTTTTATTCTATCAAGAAATCTGTTATACAATGCTTAGCAAAACTGGGTATTAACGATTATGTTGAAACCAAGTCATCAGCCTCCTATTTATCTAATGGAATTAGTCTTGAAAGAGGAAATAAGGAGCTTGTAATTTTTGGTGAAGTGAGCAAAAAAGCCTTAACACATTTTAAGATTAAGCAACCTGTTTTTTATGCTAAATTCAATTGGGATTTACTGGTAAAACGCAAGGCTAAAATTAAAACGTTATATACCGAAATTGCTAAATTCCCTAGTGTAAAGCGTGACTTGTCCTTGTTAATTGATTCTGAAATCGAATTCCAATCGCTAGAGAAAATTGCACTTAAACATGGTGGTAAAATTCTTAAAAAGGTAAGCATTTTTGATGTGTATAATGGAGATAAACTCCCCAAAGGGAAAAAATCATACGCTTTGAATTTTGAACTACAAGATGTTGAGCAAACCTTAACCGATAAGAAAATTGAGTTCACAATGAATAAATTGATGGAAGCGTATAAGAAGGAAGTTAATGCTGACATAAGGATGTAGTTTTCAAAAACTTACTATCTTTATCATAAATAATGAATTGAGCTAAAAGCTATGGCAATAGAAAAAGGGATTCAAAATCTAAAATCTAAAACTGAGGAACTTGTTTACGAATACAGAAAATTAAAGCTCCAAAGGCAAAAGCTTCTGGAAGAAAACATGTCGCTCAGAAAAAATCTAGAAACGAATAAAAAAACTCTTGAAACGCTTGAAAACAAACATAAAGTAACAGGAATTGCCAAAGTAATTAGAGGAGAGAAAAAAAACACTACTGAATTAAAAGCCAAAATTGACGAGGTGATAAAAGAAGTAGATAAGTGTATAGACCTAATTAAAAATTAAATTCAACAATGAGTGAAGAGCTATCTATAAAACTCAATATTGGCGATCGAGTATATCCATTACGAATTGACCCTGCCGAAGAAGAAGCATTACGCCAAGCAGCTAGACTTGTAACAGAAAAGCTTAAAGACTACCAAGGAAAGTATGCAGTAAAAGATAAGCAAGATTTACTAGCGATGTGTTCCTTAGAGTATGCTACAGAGCTTATTAAGCTTAGAAAAAATAAAATTTCGCAGGATACCGATATTCATGAAGGTATAAACGAACTAGCTGATTTTGTTACCAAGGCTATGCAATAGCAATTAGCAAGTTTATGAAAAAAGCTATTTTTTTAGATAGAGACGGTGTTATTGTTAAAGAACAAGGGTATATTTTATCCAAATCAGATCTTAAAATTTTCCGATTTTCAGCAGAAGCCATCAAGCTGATAAACAATACCGAATATCTTACCATAGTAATTACCAACCAGGCTTGTATTGCCAAAGGCTTAATTTCTTATAAAGAAGTGGAAGAAATTAATCAACTAATGATTGATGAACTAGCCGCTCAAGGTGCTAGAATTGATGGTCTTTATTTTAGTCCGTTTTTTGACGGAGATACCACTGGTTTTCAACCAAACGAATATTTAAAATTTAGCGATTGGCGAAAACCAGGTAGTGGAATGCTAAAACAAGCAGCATTAGACTTTAACATTGATTTATCTCAAAGCTGGATAATTGGTGACAGTGAGCGGGATATTATCTGTGGGAAAAATGTTGGCTGCAAAACAATTGGAGTTGAAACGGGGAAGGGGTTAGAAGCTGCTCAAGTTCGTGCAGACCAAGAATCAGAAAATTTACTTGTGGCTGTTAATTACATCTTAAAAAATTACTTTCCAGCTAAATAGTTGTTTAACTTTAATTATGGGAATAAAAGCAAGATTAAGTAAGCCTTTCGCAAAAGCTGTTGTCCGAAAAATTAAGAAATGGTCGTTGAGACCATTGGAAGCGCAGGCTCATGTTTTTAATTACCTAGTTAAAACCGCAAAAAACACCAGTTTTGGTGAAGACCATAAGTTTGATGAGATTAAATCCTATGCTGATTTTAAAAAGAACGTTCCGATAAGAGATTACGAAGAATTAAGGCCTTATTTTGATAGAATTGCTGTGGGAGAACCTGATGTTTGTTGGCCTGGAAAGCCCGTTTACCTGTCTAAAACATCTGGAACAACCTCTGGAGCCAAATACATACCAATTACCAAGGCAAGCATGCCTAACCACATAAATTCTGCTAGAAATGCGCTATTATCTTACATCGCACAAACTGGTAAAGCCGACTTTGTAAATGGTAAAATGATATTCCTTCAAGGGAGCCCAGAGTTAGGTGAAAAAAGCGGAATAAAAACAGGTCGACTTAGTGGAATTGTTGCTCACCATGTTCCTAAATACCTTCTTAAAAATAGAATGCCCGGCTACAACACTAATTGTATTGACGATTGGGAAACTAAAGTAGATGCAATTGTAGAAGAAACCATAACACAAAACATGACCTTGATTAGTGGCATTCCAGCTTGGGTTCAAATGTATTTTGAAAAACTTGTAGCTAAGTCCGGTGGCAAGAAAATTAAAGACATTTTCCCTAACTTTTCATTGTTTGTTTACGGCGGAGTGAATTTTGAACCCTATAGAAAAACATTTGAGCGCTTAATAGGCAAAAGCATACCCAGTGTGGAAGTTTATCCAGCTTCTGAAGGGTTTATTGCATTTCAAGATTCGCAAACTGAGCAAGGCTTATTACTAGTGTTAAACGAAGGCATTTTTTATGAGTTTATACCGGTTGCTGAGTTTTTTGACGAAAACCCAACGCGCATTGAATTGAAAAATGTTGAAATAGGGGTGAATTACGCCATAATACTTAACACCAACGCCGGACTTTGGGGCTATAATATTGGAGATACAGTTAAGTTTGTATCCACACACCCATACAGAATTATTGTCTCTGGTAGAATTAAACATTTTACCTCAGCCTTTGGTGAACATGTTATTGCTGAAGAGGTTGAATCGTCAATGAAATTGGTTTTAGAAGAATCAGATGCAGAAGTAGCAGAGTTTCATGTTGCTCCTATGGTAAATCCTGTAGATGATGAACTTCCATACCATGAGTGGCTTATAGAGTTTAGCAAGTTGCCTCATGATTTAACCAATTTCAAAGTGGAATTAGATAAATTCATGCAGGAGAAAAACCCTTATTATTTCGATTTAATTAAGGGTAAAGTTTTGCAACCTCTAAAAGTTACACCCATTCAAAAAGGTGGCTTTTTAGGCTTTATGAAAAAACGTGGCAAACTTGGTGGACAAAACAAAATTCCAAGATTGAGCAACGATAGGAAAATTGCCGATGAACTTTTGCCGTATATTGAGAAAAAAACAGTCACTAGTTAAATCCATTTAAAGAATTTTGAAAATCATTTCCATTTTAGGATCAACAGGTTCAATAGGCACTCAAGCACTCGATGTAGTTCGTGCAAATCCATCACTTTTTAAAGTTGACTTACTTTCTGCGAACACTAGTTTTGAGCTTCTAGCAAAACAAGCGATTGAATTTAAGCCAAGGGCAGTTGTACTAATAAACCCCAATAATTTTCAAAAGTTAAAATCACTTCTTCAAGGAACAGACATTAGTGTTTATAGTGGGGAAGAGGCTTTATGCGAAGAGGTTCAACACCCAAATTCTACTATTGTACTTACTGCTATTGTGGGGTATGCAGGATTGAAATCTACAATTAAGGCAATTGAAGCTAAGAAAGACATAGCCTTAGCAAATAAAGAAACCTTGGTAGTTGCTGGCGACTTAGTAACGAAATTAGCAGCAAAAAACAAGGTCAATATATTGCCGGTAGATTCCGAGCATTCAGCAATTTTTCAATGCCTAGTTGGTGAGCAAAACAATCCTATCGAAAAGATAATTCTAACTGCATCAGGTGGTCCGTTTAGAGGTAAGAATAGTAACGATTTAAAATCAGTAACCAAGGCTTCTGCTTTAAAACATCCTAACTGGGAAATGGGAGCCAAAATCACCATAGATTCGGCTTCACTAATGAACAAAGGTTTAGAGGTGATTGAAGCAAAATGGCTCTTTAATTTGGGTTCAGAGCAAATTGATGTTATTGTTCACCCTCAAAGCATAATTCATTCTATTGTACAGTTTAATGATGGTTCAATGAAGGCTCAAATGGGTTTGCCCGATATGAAATTGCCTATTCAATATGCCTTAGCCTATCCAAATAGAATTCATTCTGATTTTCCAAGATTTAACTTTTTAGACTACCCTAATTTAAGCTTCGAAAAGCCCGATTTGGAAACATTTAAAAATCTAAATTTAGCTTTTAAAGCTTTAAAAAAAGGTGGGAATATGCCATGTATTTTAAACGCTGCAAATGAAGTTGCCGTGGCTAGTTTCTTGGCAGATAAAATTAAATTTCTTCAAATGCCCGAATTAATTTTCGAATGTATGGAAACAATTGAGTTTTTGAATCAGCCAAATTATTCAGACTACGTTCAAACTGACCAAGAAACAAGAAAAAAGGCTCTTCAATTAATGTAGCTTATACCCATTTGTTTAAAAATCTTGTTATACTTCTAGTTTTTCATCCGATACCTTTGAAATAGTAGTAGTTTTGTGAAGTAAACACAAATATAAGTATGCAAGGATTAGTAATGGCGGCCCAATTAATAGCGGGTTTATCGATTTTAATTATTTTACATGAGTTAGGTCACTTTGTGGCAGCTCGCGCTTTTGGTATTAAAGTAGAGAAGTTCTTTCTCTTTTTTGACGCTTGGGGATTCAAATTATTTAGCAAAAAATTCGGAGATACAGAGTACGGTATTGGATGGCTTCCTTTAGGTGGTTATGTTAAAATTGCTGGTATGATTGATGAATCGATGGACAAGGAGCAAATGGCAAAGCCACCTCAACCATGGGAATTTAGATCTAAACCAGCTTGGCAACGACTAATTGTAATGATTGGTGGGGTAGTGGTAAACATCGTTTTAGGTGTTGTGATTTACTGGATGCTTGCCTTTGGTTATGGTGATTCAAAATTACCTTTATCAGAAATCAAACATGGCTTAGTTCCTAGTGTACCTGCTCAAGAAATTGGTATCCAACTAGGTGATAAAATAACGAAAGTAAACGGCGAAAATATCACTTACCTGAGTGATATTATTAGTGCAGATGTTTTACTTGGTGGAGTAATGCTTACCATTGAACGTAATGGTGAAGAAATTGAACTTCCAGTACCTAACGACATGTTAGATAAAATGACCGATGCTGGAAACCCAATGTTTGTTGTTGACCGTCAAGAATTTATTATTGGAGATATTTCTCCTGGTAGCAATGCCGAAAGTGCGGGGCTTAAAAAAGGAGATAAAGTTCTTGCAATTGATTCAACAGAGTTCACGTTTTTTGATGAGTTTAAAGCAATTTTGGACAGCAAAACAGATTCCGAAATTCAATTATCTGTTTTACGTGAGGGTGAAAATTTAAACATTCCAGTTAAAGTAACTGATGAGGGTAAAATTGGTTTCTTACCAATGCGTGATGGAGAACTTAAATTAGAGATTATTAAGTATGGTTTATTCTCCTCTTTTAAAATTGGTGTTCAAGATGCCTTTGCGTCATTAACTGCAAATGTTAGAGGTATTGGTAAAGTTGTAACTGGTCAAATATCGGCTCAAAAATCATTACAAGGTCCTATAGGAATTGCTAAAATTTATGGTGGTGAATTTGATTGGAGAAAATTTTGGACCCTAACAGGAATGATTTCTATGATTCTTGCATTCATGAACATCTTGCCAATTCCTGCTTTAGACGGTGGTCACACAGTATTTCTAATTATTGAAATGATAGCTGGAAAACCACTTAGCGATAAGTTTTTAGAAACAGCACAAGTTGTAGGATTCGTACTGTTAATTGTATTGATGGTTTTCGTTTTTGGAAATGATATTTACAACTTGTTTAATTAAAAGATTATGAGTAAAATAGCATTTGTATTAGCACTTATAGCTTTGCCTTTTATCGCAAAAGGGCAAGATGGAGTATTGGAACCTAATTCAGGAATTCTTTATAAGAAAGTGATGGTTATTCCTTACCATCCAAATAACTACATAAGTGATTCAGATCAAGACATTGTTAAATTCTTAGGAAAGGATTCAAAGGGGTTACAAGACAAATTTAGAGAAGGATTAGATGAAGCGGTTAATAAAGGCGTAAGACGTCAGTATGACGCTTATAGCTTCCTAGACAAACCCTCTAAAACTTCTGATGAAGACTTGAAAGACGTTTATAGAAATATTTCATATAAATACGATACCACTACTAGCTATTATATGGCAGAAGAGGCTCAAGACAGTGAGACTATTTTTCCTACTATGAAAAAGCGAATAGAGCGCTATTTATCCAAACGTGGACATCGAAACGAGTTGGTTGCCGTAAGTGACGAAGCTATAGAAGTCCAATACATGCATGCTGACATTAAGAATCTTGCAATTATACAATCGGTAGCTCAAAATTACGATGCTGATTTATATGTTTTTATCAATCAATTAGAAGTTAAAATCAATTACAATAACTGCATCGACTTAGCTAATAACAACTACGCTAGAGAGTTTAGAATGCACTTTAGTATTTATGATAGTCAAGGTAATTTGCTTTATGGAGATGTTGCAAAGGCAGTGTTCCCGTCAAACAATAACGACCCTGATATGATAATGCAAAATAGTTTTCCTTTAATGGCGCAGTTTCTTACAGATAAACTGCCATCGCCATTTGTGACTTCAGAAAATTAATAATATTGGCTTTGCTTGTGAATTCGTATTTAGTACGCTAAATTCGCAGCCCAATCTAGTATTGCCCAGGTGGCGGAATTGGTAGACGCGTTGGTCTCAAACACCAATGATAGTAATATCGTGCCGGTTCGACCCCGGCTCTGGGTACAAAAACAGTTTAGAGCTTTTCGCTCTAAACTGTTTTTTTCCTCCACACTCAAACTCCGACTCAAACTCTTTTTCAATTCAAGCTAAAGAGGTATAGCTTTTAGTTGTTTTTCCATCTCTACTCACACTCGCTTCCAAATTAGAACTTTTCGCTTGTAACGATTCGCGTGTTAAAAATATTAATATATAGGAATGTGCTGCTAGAGCTTTTAGCTCTAGCGATGCAAACAATAAACTTTAGTTTGTAAACCAGTAATGAGTTTATTGGTTATAAAAGCGAGCTGAAGGCTCTTTTGCACATTGCTAATTTTTTAAGTGCCATTTGGACTAACATGCGGATTGAATTCCTGGAAGGATTTTTATTTTTGTGTTAAAATATCACGAAGAACCTTCAACCCTAACACGCTTTTGTCTAACTTTCTACTTTCTACTTTCTACTTTCTACTACTTCGTAATAAACTTATTTGCAAAAACAAACTCATTCAATTCAGGATTATCAGTATCTCTAATCTCACTCTTATTTCCTTCCCACCACTTCTCACCTTTATGTAGAAAAAGAACTTTATCACCAATTGCCAAAACAGAATTCATGTCATGTGTATTGATAATTGTGGTAATGTTTAAATCCTTTGTAATTTCTTGAATCAACTCATCAATTACAATGGCATTCATAGGGTCTAAGCCTGAGTTAGGCTCATCACAAAACAAATATTTAGGTTTCATAGAAATGGCTCGTGCAATGCCCACACGCTTCTTCATACCGCCACTTAATTCATCAGGATTAAGTTTGTTTGTGCCACTTAAATTAACTCGTTCTAAGCACTCATTCACCCTATTGAGTTTTTCTTGGGCGGTGTCCTTAGTAAACATGTTTAAGGGGAAACAAATGTTTTCTTCAACAGTCATTGAATCAAATAAGGCTCCACCTTGAAATAGCATTCCCATTTCTTGACGTAACTCTTTTTGCTCTTTATTAGTAATCAAGTTCAAATCACGACCATCATATAATATAGTACCAGAATCACGGTCATGAAGACCAACCATGCACTTTATAAAAGTTGTTTTTCCCGAACCACTGGCTCCAATTATTAAATTGGTTTTTCCTGGTTCAAAAACAGCACTGATGTTCTTTAAAACTTCATTGTCGTCAAACGATTTGAATATGTTGTTAACCTCAACCATTATAAAAGAATTTGTGCAACTATATAATCTGCAAAAAGAATGATTATACAGCTGTAAACTACTGCTTTTGTGCTACTTCTACCAACATCTAAAGCGCCACCTTTGGTGAAATAACCAAAATAAGACGATACGGTAGAAATTATAAATCCGAAAATAAATGCCTTAATTAAGGCTACCATTAACATAAATGGAACGAAATCTGCTCGTATTCCATACACATAATCTTGTATTGATATTGCACCACTAACATGTCCAGCTATTAAACCGCCCATTAGCGCAATTGCTATAGAAAAAGTAACCAATAATGGAACCATTATTATAGATGCCACTAGTTTAGGCATAATTAAAAATCCAGGAGGATTCACGCCCATAATTCGTAATGCATCAATTTGCTCGGTTACTCGCATTGTTCCAATCTGTGAAGAAAAATTTGAACCTACCTTACCTGCCAAAACTAAGCAAGCTACAGTTGGACTTAATTCTAATAAAGTTGAATCTCGAACAATTTGGCCAATTACGTAGGTAGGAACCCATGCCGACACCAATTGATAGGCCGTTTGAACACAAGTTACCGCACCCAAAAAAACCGAGATTATGGCGACAATTCCTAAAGAATTAACACCAACTGATTCCATTTCTCGAATCATTTCTTTCCAATACATCGAATAGTTTTCAGGTTTATGAAAACTACTTCGAATCAACATTATATATTTGCCTAACGCATGAAACATATACGAACTTCTATTTGCGGCTAAAATACAAATAATCATTCCACCTTTATAAGTTACTAGGTGGTATTAATAAATATATATGAAAATATTTATCACAGGCGTTACAAAAGGCATAGGAAAAGCCCTAGCTTTTAAGTTTGCAAAACAGGGTTTCGACATTGTTGGATGCGCTAGAAATCAACAAGAATTATCGGCGCTTTCAAATCAATTGATAAAAGAATATCCAACTAATAAGTACAACCTTTTTGAAATGGATGTTTGTGACAATAAGGCTTTAGAATTAATAGAGTCAAAAGTTAAGAACATAGATATTTTAGCTAATAACGCCGCTTATTACCTCGAAGCTCCTTTGTTTTCTGAAACCCAAGATCAGCTTAAAGAATTAATTGATACTAATTTCTTTGCACCTTACGTTTTAACGAAAAACTTGCTGCCAATTCTGAAAAAATCATCTAATCCACACATCATCAACATCTGTTCTTTGGCTGGGCATAAAACCTTCGAAAAAGGACCTGCCTACGCAATTTCCAAGGCAGCAATGTTGCATTTTTCTAGAACTTTACAGGAAATTTTAAAGCCACAAGGAATTAAAGTAACATCAATATTACCCTCCGCTACCCTAACTAGTAGTTGGGATGGTGAAGATGTTATCGAAAATAAATTTATCTTGCCAGAAGATATTGCTTCAATGGCATATACTGCTACGCAGTTGTCTGTTGGAGCCAGTGTCAGTGAAATGCGTTTTGACGCTAAAGGGTTTTAATGAAAAAGACATTAACTAAAGGAAAAAATAAAGTGATTTTTGGGGTAGCCTCTGGCTTAGCCGAACATTTTGACATCGATATAGTGCTTGTAAGAGTGCTTTTTGCTTGTTCTTTGCTTTTTGCTGGAACTGGATTAGTAATTTATCTTATTTTGGCACTTGTTTTACCCAATTATCAAAATAAAACTGTTTTCGAAGAAAAAACAATTATGAGCGACAATAATAAAAACAAAGAGTCAATAATTGGTGGATTAGTTCTGGTTTGCCTAGGTGTGATTTTCCTAGCAAATAACTTTATTCCCAATGTAAACTTTAAAAAATTATGGCCTTTAATTTTAGTAGTAATTGGTATTGCACTACTAGTTCAAGCCGTAAGGTCAAATAACAAAATAGACTCAGATGAGAAGGAATAATATTTTTGGAGGACTGTTTTTAGTTCTTATCGGACTAATCTTTCTAGCAATCAATTTCGACCTTATAACCATACGCTTTCATGAGGTTATTGACTTTTGGCCTGTAATTCTAATTTTTCTAGGAATTTCAGCCATTGCAAAACGTTCACGTAACGCTTGGATCGCCATTGCAGCTATTTTAGCATTTGTGGTGGTGTTTTTTGGGATTCTAAAAATAAGAGATGCAGTAACCTTTGGAAATAATGACAATACAATTGAATGGGACCAGAGTTACGATAAACACAACAAACATATTGAACAGCAAATTGATGAGGAATACAATTCTGCTGTTAAAAGAGCAACATTGTCGTTAGATGCGGCAGTGGGAGAATACACCATAAATGGCGTTTCAGAAATGTTGTTTCAATCATCAATTAGTTCCAATGTAAATTCATTTGTTTTAGATGTAGATGAGAATAACGACGAAGTAGATTTGAACTTTAAAATGATGGACAATAATAAAAGGTCTGGAAAAAACGCTAAGAACAAAGTGAAGGTTAGCTTAAGCGCAAATCCTGAATGGGATTTTAATTTTGACATTGGCGCCGCAAATTTTATTGCTGATTTATCATCTTATAAAGTAAGTTCATTAGATATAGATGCTGGTGCTGCAAATGTGGAAATAAAGCTAGGGTCACTTCAAAGGTTCACTAATGTTAACATAGATGTTGGAGCTGCTTCTCTTGAAATTAATATACCAAAATCTTCTGGTTGCAGAATTACAAGCGACTCTGGTTTTTCAAGTAAAGATTTCAATGGATTCGACAATAAAGGCGACGGAATTTACGAGACTGAAAATTATAATTCAGCTGAAAATAAAGTAGACATCGACCTAGATTTGGGAATGGCTTCAATAGAGGTAAATCGTTATACGAACTAAAGCAAGTATATAGCATAATTAATTACCTTTGTACTGATGTCCAAAATTATTAAGAGTCATTCATTAATAGGTGAATATTGCAATTCACTAACATCCTATAGCCGATATAAAACTAAAGAAGTTTTTATTGGTGATATCCCTTTAGGTGGTGATAACCCAATACGTGTTCAAAGTATGACCACTATTGATACAATGGACACTAAAGGCAGTATTGAACAATCTATTAGAATGATTGAAGCTGGCTGTGAATATGTTCGAATTACAGCGCCAAGCTTAAAAGAAGCTGAAAACCTAAGACTTATTAAAAAAGGACTTAGAGATGCCGGTTTCAACACCCCTTTAATTGCCGACATTCACTTTACACCCAATGCAGCCGAACTAGCAGCTACCATCGTAGAAAAAGTAAGAGTAAACCCTGGTAACTATGCTGACAAAAAGAAATTTCAACAAATTGAATACAATGATGCTGACTACCAAAGTGAGCTAGATCGAATTCGCAAACGTTTCAGTCCACTTGTAGAAATTTGTAAAGACAATGGAACAGCAATGAGAATTGGTACCAACCACGGTTCTCTTTCCGATCGTATTCTTAGTCGCTATGGCGATACCCCACTTGGTATGGTTGAAAGTGCCATGGAATTTATTCGAATCTGCGAAGACTTAAAATACCAGCAACTTATTTTAAGTATGAAAGCTAGTAACCCGCAAACAATGGTTCAAGCATACCGACTGTTAGTTAAAACGATGAATGCTGAGGGCATGAATTACCCCTTACATCTTGGGGTAACCGAAGCAGGCGATGGGGAAGATGGTCGCGTGAAGTCAAGTGTTGGTATTGGTTCGTTATTAGAAGATGGTTTAGGAGATACCATAAGAGTTTCCCTAACCGAAGAACCGGAAGAAGAAGTTCCAGTTGCTAAAATTTTAGCAGAACGATATCATGGCTTAAGTTCAGACTTAAACCCACTACCTATAAATCTGGCCATAGATCCTTATCATTACTCAAAAAGAAAATCACATCAAGTATTAAATTTTGGTGGAGATAATGTGCCAAGAATAATTGCTGACTTTTCTGTGAAAGCATCAATAAGCCAAAACTCATTTAAGGCAATAGGGTATAAGTACGATGAAGAGCGCGACAAATATCAACTAACCGATTCAAGCGCCGATTGTGTTCTTCTAAATAATAAAGTTGTGAGGGTTTCGCCTCCAGGCAATTTAATGCAACTTGTTGATAGCATAAATCCTACTTCAGGAAATGCCAATACTTTTATTAGTTACCAATTAGAAGAATGGCTAATGAAAATCCCAAAATCCCCTCACTTCCTTCAAATTGATGAGATTTATTTTGGTGAAAATATTTACGAACTGATTAAAAAAACACCTAATGCGGTTTTAATTATAAAAGCAAATGAATCGAATCGTATTACCTCATTAAGAAAAATATGCTTCAATTTAATTGAAAAGGGAATAACTAACCCTATTGTTTTTCATGTGCAATATGCAACAAAAGACATAAACGAGCTGCAAATACACGCTTCAACAGACCTAGGTGCGTTTTTTGTTGATGGCATAGGAGATGGCATTCTAATTTCGGCTCCTAAAATAAGCAGCGAAGTAATAAATTCAACTGCTTTCTCAATTTTGCAAAGCACCAGAACCCGTATTTCTAGAACGGAGTACATCTCATGCCCAAGTTGTGGGCGTACCTTGTTTGACCTTCAAGAAACAACGCAAAAAATCAAAGCCAAAACTGATCATCTCAAAGGTGTAAAAATTGGTATAATGGGATGCATTGTGAATGGCCCTGGAGAAATGGCTGATGCCGATTATGGCTACGTTGGCACCGGGCCTGGTAAAATATCCCTTTTCAAAGGGCAAGAAGTAGTTAAAAAGAATGTCCCTTCAACTAATGCAGTAGATGAACTTATCAATCTAATTAAAGACAATGGCGATTGGGTAAATGTTCCAACTAATGACTAACATTAAACAGGTTTCTGCTTTAATTAAAAAAGAGTTCTTAATTGAATGGAGAACGCGTTATGCCCTTAACGGGATTCTATTATATGTTATCTCAACAATTTTTCTTGCCTATTTAAGTTTTGTTGATCTTGAACCTTCTGTTTGGAATGGCGTGTTTTGGATAATCATGCTTTTTGCCATAACCAATGCAGTTGCTAAAAGCTTCATCAACGAAAGTGCTAGAAGAAAAATGTACTACTTCTTTATAGTTGCCTCATGGCAATTGTTACTCTCCAAAATTATCTACAACCTGTTTTTAGGTTTACTAATTGGCTTTATAAGTTTTTCAGCCTATGCCTTGGTTTTAGGATTACCGGCAATGATAACCTTAAACTTTTCTGTAGCCTTGTTTTTAGGAGTCTTAAGTTTTTCGATATTATTCACCATTATTTCGGCAATAGCTTCTCAAAATCAAACAAATAGTGCCGGATTGATGGCTGTATTAGGTTTCCCAATAGTAATACCAATGCTATTAATTTTAATAAAATTGTCGAACAAACTTTTAACTGGAGATTTTTTAATTGACCTTTGGCGAGATATTGCAGTGCTAATTGCACTTAATGTACTAGTAGCTGTTATATCATTTATACTTTTTCCTTTTATTTGGAAAGATTAATGAAAAAATTAATACAAAACATAGCGTGGTGGAAGTGGGCATCTCTTGTCCTAATTACCTTTTCCTTAATTGAAGGCTTATTAGGCGATGTTCCTGAAAAACCCATTCTAAACGAAACCATTCGTAATCTTTACTACCACGTTCCTATGTGGTTTGGTATGATTGCAGTGCTAACTCTTAGTGCGGTTTACAGTATTAAGTTTTTAAGAAATGGAAATTTAAAAGACGATCAATTTGCAGTACAAGGCGCAAACGTTGGAGTGGCATTTGGAGTAGCAGGTATAATTACAGGAATGCTTTGGGCAAATTACACTTGGGGTGAACCCTGGAGTGGCGACCCTAAACAAAACGGCGCAGCAATAGGCCTACTTATATATTGTGCATACCTCGTACTACGTGGTTCAATAACTGATGATATTAAACGTGGTAGAATTGCAGCAGTATATAATTTATTGGCTTACCCTTTGTTCATAACTGTAATATTCATCCTTCCTCGTTTAACAGATTCTTTACATCCAGGTAGTGGTGGAAATCCTGGCTTCAATGCCTACGATTTAGATAGTAGAATGCGCATGGTTTTTTATCCAGCAGTTTTAGGTTGGATTTTACTAGGGTGTTGGATTGCACAAATTGCAGCCCGTGGAGCAAACCTTAAAAATTATTTAGAACAAAATACAAAGTAGATAATGTTGAATTTTTGTACTCATTTAAACCAAATACTGCTTCAAAGCCTCATGGCCGACCAATTTAGGGCTTCTGGCAAAATATTTATTGTAGTAGGAACAATCACTTTAATATTCTTAATATTAAGCGCTTACCTAGTGTCACTCGATCTTAAATTAAAAAAACTAGAGAAACATATCTCTGATAATCAGAAATAGATAATACATTTGATTCATAATTAAATAACAAATACATTTTCATGGCTGTTAACGAAAACTTTGATTCCCATTTCTTTCAAGATGTTTGTAAGAATTTTGACGATGCTGCGAGTCACACAAAACACCCACGTGGCTTACTAGATCAAATTAAAAATTGCAACGCAATATATAAGGTATCGTTTCCTCTTCAACTAGGAAATAACAAATACGAAACTATTGAAGGATATCGTGTGGAGCACTCGCAACACAAAAGTCCTGTTAAAGGTGGTATAAGATATGCCATGAGCGTAAATGCTGATGAAGTTCAAGCTTTAGCAGCTTTAATGACTTATAAGTGTGCGGTAGTGAACGTCCCATTTGGTGGAGCAAAAGGTGGTATTAAAATAGATCCCCGTACGCACACAACACAGCAACTAGAAAAAATAACAAGACGATATACTGCAGAATTAATCAAGAAAAACTTTATTGGTCCTGGAATTGATGTTCCTGCACCAGATTATGGAACAGGCGAAAGAGAAATGGCTTGGATTGCCGATACCTACGCTGCTTTTCACCCAGGTAAAATTGACAACCTAGCTTGTGTTACAGGTAAGCCAATTTCTCAACACGGTATTCGTGGTAGAAGAGAAGCTACTGGTAGAGGAGTTTGTTTTGGGCTAATTGAAGCATGTTCAATTTCTGAAGATATGAAAGCTTTAGGATTGCCTACAGGACTTGATGGAAAAACGGTAGTTGTTCAAGGTTTTGGAAATGTTGGTTTCTATGCAGCTAAATACATGCAAGAAGCTGGAGCAGTAATTATTGGTATTGCAGAGTTTGATGGTGCCATTTACAACAAAAAAGGAATAGATATTGAAGCGCTTAATAAGCACAGAAGTAAAACAGGTTCTATTACAGGTATGGAAGGAACCAAAACAATCAAGAATACCAAAGAAGCGTTGGAGTGGGAATGTGATATTTTAATTCCTGCAGCTTTAGAAAATCAAATTCACGAAGGAAACGCTAAAAATGTGAAAGCCAAAATAATTGGTGAAGCAGCAAACGGACCAATCACTCCTGAAGGAGCAGCTATCTTAAACAAGGGTGGTAAAATGATTATTCCTGACATGTACTTAAATGCAGGTGGAGTTACCGTTTCTTATTTTGAATGGTTAAAGAACTTATCGCACGTTACTCACGGTAAAATGGAAAGACGTTATGAGGAATTAAGTAATGCAAATATGGTTGCGGCAATTGAAGCAACTACAGGTGCAACTTTATCTAAACAACAAAAAGACATTATTATAAAAGGTGCTAGCGAATTAGATTTAGTGAATAGTGGTTTGGAAGAAGCAATGGCTCGAGCGTACCACGAAATTCGCGAGACTAAAAATAAAAATAAAAAGATTAAGGATTACAGAGAAGCGGCTTTTGTAGTTTCAATTAATAAAATAGCTATTTCCTATATGGATTTAGGCGTTTTTCCTTAATGAAATTAAGTATTTCAGCTTATTTAGATTTCAAATTAAATTCTAAAAAGTGCTTTTTTACACAGAATTTAGAGCTTTTAAAAAAAAAACCCCTAAAGTGTTGCTATTAAGAAAAACACTGGGTAGGTTTGCCAATTCAAACTAGGGATTGTAATGTCCTTTTTTGAACGGTTTTGGCGCTAAAAATGCTAATTTATTATCATTACTCTTTAATAACTAGGCAGTTGTCTAGTGTGTTAGAACAATAATTGAACACTTAATAATTAGTTAACGGTTCAATTGGTGCTTTTACGTGTTTTATTGAATTACCAACATTATACCAGCTAGCTGGTAAAAAAAATTACAAAGTCTAAAGACTTTAACAAGATATTTAACAAACCCAATATGAAACGAGTTCTACTTAACACATCATTTGTAGCATTTAATAATACAGTTTCTTTAGTATTCAAATCATTTGCGATAAATAAGATTGCAATGAATAGCACAATCAGAAGACAATTTGTTCAACTATTGATGTTATTATCAGTCTTTTCATTGGGTTTCAATGAAGTAAATGGGCAAGCCTGTATAGAGCAATTAAACGAAGATGGTGTTTCATATAATAATGCTGGCGACACAAGTAGTTATCAGACCTTTACGGTCCCTAGCATATTGTGCGGTATGAGATTAGACTCGGTAATTTTACGCCAGTATCAAGGCTCTCCCTCGGATAGCAATTCTAGTGTTTCTAGAGATATTCAACTGGAATTAAGACAAGGTCTAAATGGAGATGTATTAGCACTTTCTTCAACTGAACAGGTTAATTTACCTTTTCCAGTTGATGTAGTATATGATTTTACTGGATCAATAGGAGATTATGAATTAGTTCCAAATAGCGAATATACTCTTTTTATAAATGTATTAAATGGGTTTGGATATATAAGAACGTCAGATGAAAATGAACTGGCTGGCGGCCAATTTTACTACCAAGGGACCACAAATGCTACTGACTTGACTTTTAGACTGTTTGCTTCAAAAGATGCTCCAGTAGCAGTAGTAGATAATGCAAGTACCAACGAAGATGATTCAGTAACGGTTTATGTACTAGACAACGATACAGTTGGAGATGATCTAACAATAAGTGCAGTATCACAAGGGTCAAATGGAACAGTCAATAATTTAAATGACGATAGCTTATCTTATACACCAAATTTAAATTTCAATGGACTTGATACATTTACCTATACAATAACTGATGGTACTTTATTTGACACCGACACAGTATTTGTTACAGTAAAGCCCGAACCAGAAACAGCTTCAAATAATGCAGAGGATGGTTTTTATGATGGAGATAAAGAATTTAAAAAAATAATTACCGCAGGTAGTTCTCCAGATGAAGCCAACCAAATGGTAACTGATGCTCTTGGCAACAATTATATTGTTGGTTATTTCACTGGAAATAACTTTTCAATTGGAGATTCATCCTTCTCTGCCGAGGGTGGAAGAGATGCATTCCTTGCTAAGTACGATTCAAACGGTGTTTTTGTTTTTGCAAAACACCTAACAAAAGGTGAAGGAAATGATGACGCTTTCGGTGTCGCACTTGATGGCTCAAATAATATTTATATTGCAGGTGTAGTTAATGATTTAACTGACGCTAACAGTGATTCTGTTGAAATCGGAAACGGAGATACAACAGTAGCAACTAGTTCAAACGTTGCAACTAGCGGCAGTAATGATCCAATTCTTATTTCATATACCGGGGATGGAGATTTTAGATGGGCTAATAGTTTTTCAGCACATGATGATTCATCTTCTAATGGAATTGACCAAACAGATGGGTTAAATCAATCAAACACAGCTTACGGTGTAACAATAACTAGTAATGGTAGAGTTTACATTGCTGGTACAATAAATAACGGAGGAAGCCAAGATTATCAAAAAATAGGTACTCAATCTCTTACTGTTTTAGCAGGTAGAGAAGCTTACTTAGCTAGTTTTAATTCTACAACTGGAGCTTTTATTAAGGCAGTAATGGTAGGTACAGGTTCTAACAATGAATTTGCATTCTCAGCAATTTCGGATGGAAATAATAACGTTTATGTGGGTGGTACTTATGGTGAAGCATCAACTGTTGGTGGAGCTGGAACACAAAGTACACAAGGAACAAATCATGGTTTTTTAGTAAAATACGACACTGAACTTGCAGCAATATTCGCAAAAAGAACAGCAGCAGATGCCGGAAACGTTTTCAACATTGGATTTAGATTAGCTAAAACAAATGATAGTGACGACTTAATTTTAATTGGTGGTCGTTTTGCTAGTACAGGTGCTACAGATAGTGTTAGTTTTGGTGGTAATGTTAGTGATATATCAACTGTATTTGATACTGCTTTAACTGTTACCGCAGGTACGAGCACAACTGATGGTTTTATTGCAGCATATGATGCTGCTGGAACGTTCCAATGGGTTATACATGCTGCAAGAGGTACAGGAGATGAACATATTACTGATGTGAATTTTGCATCAGGTGATACATTTATTACTGCAACTGGTTATTATAATGCTACTGCTACTATTGGTGATCCTACTGATAGTGTTTTTACAATTACAGGTGGACAAGATGCATTTGTGGCTGTGTTTAGTGTAGATACTTCAAAAAGTTTAATTTCTGCAAATGCAATTACAGGCGCTGGAGATGAAAGAGCAAACGGCGTAGCTGGTTTAGATATTAGAAAAACCTGGTTAGCTGGTCGAATAGGATTAACTGCAGATTTTGGAGGTGATCTTACTACTACAAATGCTAGTACTCCTGGAGATGCTTTCTTAGCACAATACAAAGGTATACCGGTTCCTGAGGTTAATTTAGGTGCGGATATAGACACTTGTTGTAAAACAGATATTTTACTTGAAGCTTTTCTTTTTGAAGGAGATTCACTTAACTTCTACTACATAGATGGATCAGATAATAGACAAAATTTAGAAATAAATTCACTTGATAGTTCTGTTTCATTTACAGTTTGTGGTACGCTTTTCTTTAATGACACAGCTACTATTATTGCTGAGTACTATCAAACTAACCCTTGTTACCCTGCGGTAGCATATGATACAATTATAATTTCTGGACCAAGAGATACATTCAATATTGTAGCGGATACTATATGTTACAAAGATGATTTCACCACATTTACATACGATACAACATCTAGAGATGTTGAATACTATTTCGATTTTGATGTTGACAATGTAGATGGCGGTAACCTTGATTTAGATACATTAATATTATCTGCATTACCAGATACTAACAAAATCAAGTTTGATTATTCAACTATTAAACCACAGGGTGGTCTATTTAATATGTCGATGATTAAGAAGTTTGATAATGATTGTACAGACACAACGTTTTATACTGTTAAAGTTGATTCGCAATCTATTTCAACTTTTACAGCTGATACCGTATGTCATTATGACACCACTACCTTTACAGTAACAAAGGCAGCTTACTCAGGTAGTAGATCATTAGACTCTATCTATTACTTTACATTTGACACAAGCGCAGCATTAAATATGACTGCTTCAAATTTCGACACTTTTAAAGTGGATACATTAGTGTTTACATTAGCTGGTAGTGGAGATTCAACATTTAGCTTCATGCGTCAGTATCCATACGGCGCACCTACAGATACAGCTGGTCAGTTCGTAGCAGAATTAATTATCGTTACTAAAGATGAATGCTATGATACTACTTATTTCACGGTAACTGTAGATACTATACCTACTCCATTATTAACAGCAGATACAGTTTGTTTTGGAGACTCAACAACCTTTACAATTAAGGAAACGCCACATACAGCTGGAAGTCATTTAGATTCTATCTATTACTTCTTTGCAGATACGAACGGTTTTGGCGCATTAGATACAATGAATGCAGATTCTGCAATTGCTATAGAGGACGTTACCCTAGCGGCAGATTCAAGTTTTGAGTTCAAGTATTTATATGCTGACACTC
>JBLIDK010000031.1:0-25156 GCA_047632595.1 Sphingobacteriales bacterium | reverse complement strand
TATAAAAACTCCACGGATTGTAAGTTGCTTTTGTTGCAGTAGTATAACGCTGGCGAGTCTCGGGTTGTGCGTAATTTACATTCGTAGCCTTCTCTTGTCTTGCCTCTCCTTCTGCTTGTATGCGTAGCTTTTCATTAAAAGCATAAGTGAATATCGCCCGTTGAGTAAATACTTGAGCCGTACCTCTAGAGTCAACATTAATTAGTCGGTTTTTATAATGTAAAACATCAAAAGTATATCCCGCTAAGGCCGAAATACTGAATTTTTTAGCAAGATGCTTATAGGTTAAAACGTACCTGTTGTTTTCATCAGTAAAATCAGCTAAGGTATCTGCAGGGTTAAAACCAGGACTAATTTCCCTAAACGATTGCTGATGCCATGAACTAAGCTTAAAAGAGTTTTTACCATTCAGTTTAAAGCCAATATTTTGAATAACGCCACTGTTGGTTTGCGCAGCATGTTCAAGAGTTTTAATCGTTCCTAAAATTGGGAAATTATTTTCACTTTTTCCGCCAAAAACACTAAGCCCGTAGCTCCATTTTTTACCCTTTATTCTCGCTGCTGCTGATGTATGTGAACTTTTAAAACTCCCAAAACTGAGCTGAACAGCCCCACTAACACCCTCTTTTTGGTTTTTTAGATTAGATTCTAACAAAATAGCGCCTCCAATGGCACCACTCCCATACAAGGCACTCATTGCACCACTTTGTATTGACACTTTGCTAAATGCAGCAGCTGGAAGTATATTGAAATCTATTGAACCAAGCTGCAGAAAGTTAATTTCAAGTCCGTTCCAAAGCACTTTTGTATGCCGATCTTGCAATCCACGCATAGAAACTGTACTTGCATTACCATAACCGTATTGTTTAAAAAAGGCTAAAGAATTTTGACTGATTAGTTCAGTTAATTTCTGATGATTTTGATTGTCTAATGTACTTGAGTTAATGGAAATCTTGCTAAGGGCGGCAGAACTCTCTAAAACGGTCGAATTCACCTCAATCTCTTTTAGCAAAAAAGCAGAATCTTGCTGAGCAACTAGCGAAGTGCTAGAAACTACAAGTACTAGAAGAATGACTTGAATAGTTCTATTTACCATACCATTAACCCTTGACCCCGAGAGTGATTAAGTTAATTACGGCAGGTCTTCTGACTCGTCTATATAAACACCTTCCCGATTTTTAATCAGTGGTTGTAGGTTTATACTTTTTGTAGACTTACAGCAGCGGGCACTGTTTCGGATTCACACCGAATTCCCTTTTCATCCGAATTATTCGGACACCGTTGTACAAAGCTAGGTAAAATTTTGAATTAGCTATTCAAAATAAAACAATAATTAGGAACTTAGCTAGCACTAAGTTCCTTTAATCCGTTAGGATAAAAATTCTTTAGAATAGATTCCATTTGCTTTTTCTGTTCTGCAACAGCATTTACTTCATTCCAAGTTGTATTGTCAACCAACTTACGTAATGGTTGATCTATTTTTAGAATGCGGTCCCAAACCTTTTGCAGTTTTTTATCCCACACCTTGTAGTATTTCAATAAATCATCTGGGTAAACCACTTTTCTACGAGTTCCTTCATCAATACCTCTAAACGGCTCATTAATGTTTAAATAACCGTAGTCATCAGTAAGTTGTTCACCAGGCTGAATGTTTCGAATAGCAATTTCAAAATCGTAAGCAGTAGTTAAACAATTTGAATTAAAGCTATGGTTCACAAATCGCCCACTATCCCAGCATAATACTAGGTTGCCCTTGTTATTTCTGAATGAATAAGTATCCAAAATAGCTTGGTACAATTCATCCATGTTTTGAAATTCTTCTTGAGTAAACTCGCGGTCTAATTTATCCAAAACCCAGGTAATTGTTCCGGCTGGTATAAACTCTGTAGCAACTACTCCGTATCCAACGTCATTGCTAATAAATCTTAGTTCTGTTTTAGGGTGTATCATCTTGTATAAAATGAAATCTTATACAAATATTAGTACAAATTTTGATATTATAACTATGGTTAATAAAATTTTATTTAATTGATTATCAGACTAATTACTGCCTTTTATTTGCAATTTTATTTTTAGTTTTGTCCCTTGCTGCTCTTTATCTGCTCAAGCTGCAGTAGAATTCAGCAGGAGAATCATAGTTTCGAGTAAAGTGCATGCATGAGTATTAGATTTTGAAGCTTGTAATTCCCTATTAATAAACCGTCTCCCTGAATGATTTTTTGTAAGGAAAGAGCAAAAAATAGTATCGAAGGGCGGTTTATATGCAAAATTCAGCCCTTCGATACTATTTATAAGTTTCACCGCCTTGCGCGGCAAAATTATAAATCACTCAGGATGAATGAATTTTATATAAAAAGTATGGTGGACGAGAGCTTTTAGCTCAACCTTTAGACTATTTAAATTTTTAAACTGACTTAGTACTTATTTATTAAGTAAGCGAAAAAGAACAACTCTTGCAATTCAATTAAAAAAAGAATCGAAGCTAGTTGCTTCAGATAGTCTTGAAATTTTAAATGAGTTTGAATCTATACCCACTTAAACTTATTAAAAACTATGTATAAGCCTAAGGCTGTAAAACTTCCAATCATCGCGCCAGCGTAAACATCCATATAAAAATGCTGGTTTAGGTACATGCGCGCGACGCCTGTGCTTAATGCCAATACAAACAATACATATTGAGCCCACTTATACTTGTTTAGCAGAGCTATTGAAGCAAATAAAGCAAATGCAGAAGCGGTATGCCCGCTTGGGAAACTGTAACTTCCATGCACCTCAACACCGGGTACCATGATTAACTCTTGAATTCCTTCGTAAAATTTTGATGGTCTTGGCATGTCGGCAAACATCATTCGCTTAAAAAACTGAGCTACCATTCCTGCAACAATTACTGAAAGAGCAATAAATAATGCTTTGCCATATTTCTTAAACAATAATAATAACACTGTAACAAGCACTATACACGCTGTTTCTGCAAAATCATTGGTTGTTTTAAAGATTCCATCTAGTGTTTTTGAATGTAGTGCATTTAATTCTAGAAAGATAGTTCCTTTTGGAAGGAAAAGAAATCCAAAGCCTAAAAGTGCGAACAGGGCTAAAAGAAAGTAAAAGCCATTTTTTGGAAGGAATTTTTTCATGAGTTTTGAATGTTTATTCTTTTACAAAAGTAGCAATTAAATAAAATTGTGTCATTTTTTATATTCGCACCAAACAAATGACACAACTCGTTCCTTTTTACTACCAAAAGCCCACAAAAACCTATTACATTTGTGAACCATTATAGCCACTGTAAATGAGCGATGCAATAAAACACGAGTGCGGTATAGCGCATATCCGTCTAAGAAAGCCACTTCAATATTACATTGATAAATACGGTAGTGCAACCTACGGTTTAGACAAATTGTACCTTTTAATGGAAAAGCAACATAATCGTGGTCAAGACGGCGCTGGTGTTGCTACAATTAAATTAGATGTCCCGCCTGGACAACGATACATTAGTCGTGAAAGAAGTAACGCAAACCAACCACTTAAAGAAATTTTTGGAAAAATTAACGGTAAGTATGCCGAAGCACATGAAAATTTTCCTGAACAACTTAAAGACGCTACTTGGGTAAAGGAAAACTTAGGCTTTAGTGGTGAATTACTTTTAGGTCACCTTCGTTACGGTACTCACGGAAAAAACAGCATTGAAAACTGTCACCCATTTCTTCGTCAGAATAACTGGATGACAAGAAATTTAGTGCTTGCCGGAAACTTTAACCTTACTAATGTTGATGAGCAGTTCCAAAACCTTGTAGAACTTGGTCAGCATCCTAAAGAAAAATCAGATACTGTTACCGTTTTAGAGAAAATTGGTCATTTCTTAGATGTTGAAAACCAACGCTTATTTGACCATTACAATGATTTAGGCTGTTCAAACGAAGAAATTACCGCTCGTATTAGTGATGAAATGGACGTGGGAGAAATTCTACGTAATTCTGCTAAGAGTTTTGATGGCGGGTATAGCATGTGCGGACTTTTTGGTAACGGTTCATCATTTGTAATACGTGACCCTTGGGGAATTCGCCCTTGTTTCTATTATATGAACGATGAGGTTGTTGTTGCAACTTCTGAACGCCCTGTTATTCAAACAGCATTCAACATACCAGTTGAAGACGTGATGGAGCTAGAGCCAGGTACTGCATTAATTATCAATAAGTCGGGAGCTGTTAGCAACGAGCGTATACGTAGTATTAAAGAAGTTAAATCATGCTCTTTCGAGCGAATTTACTTTAGTAGAGGTAACGATAAAGACATCTACCAAGAGCGTAAAAGGCTTGGAAAAAGCCTAGTGCCTGCAGTAGTTGATGCTATTGGCAACGATTTTGAAAATTCGGTATTCTCTTTTATTCCAAATACCGCTGAAGTTTCATTTTATGGTATGGTTGAAGGAATTCAAGACCATATTAGAAACTGGCAAATTGATGAAATCTCAAAATCGAACGGTTCATTAACTCCTCAAAAAATTAAAGACGTATTAAACGTGAAACCACGAGTTGAAAAACTAGCTATTAAAGATGCTAAGCTAAGAACGTTTATTTCTGCCGAAACTGGTAGAAATGATATGGTAGCCCATGTTTATGACACTACTTACGGACTTATTAAACGAGGAAAAGACAATTTGGTCATTATTGATGATTCAATTGTAAGAGGAACTACTTTACGAGAAAGTATTCTACGAATTTTAGATCGTTTAGGACCTAAAAAAATAGTAGTTGTTTCTTCTGCCCCTCAAATTCGATTCCCAGATTGTTATGGAATTGATATGAGCAGAATGAAAGACTTTGTTGCTTTTCAAGCCTTAATATCATTGCTAGAAAAGAACAACATGGAAGATCACCTTGATCGGGTTTACAACTTGTGTAAAGAAGAAGAGAAAAAACATCCTTCGGATAAAAACATTGTGAATCATGTTAAAGGCCTTTATAAATTGTTTGAATACGAAGCGGTTTCTAAAGAAATATCAAGCATTTTAACAGCCCCAGAATTGAACGCTGAAGTAGAAATCATTTTCCAAACAGTTGATGGTTTACATGAAGCATGTCCAAATCACTTAGGCGATTGGTATTTCACTGGCGACTACCCTACTCCGGGTGGAAACAGAGTGGCCAACAGAGCCTATATTAATTACATGGAAGGCAGCTCAGAAAGAGCATATTAATTTACTGAATGAAGATCCAAAATATTTTAGACAAAGCGCTTAGCTTAGGCCATTTATCTTTAGAAGAAGGCGTTTTTTTATACAACGAAGCATCTACAACCGATTTAATGTATACCGCTGATAAAATGCGTCAGCACTACCGAAATGATGGTAAGGTAACTTGGATTATTGATAGAAATAGCAACACCACTAACGTTTGTATTGCAAACTGCAAGTTTTGTAATTTCTTTAGAGTTCCAGGACATAAAGAAGGCTATATAACTACTATTGAAGAGTATAAAGTGAAGATTGACGAAATGTACAAATTGGGTGGTCGTCAATTGTTACTTCAAGGAGGACACCACCCTGATTTAAAATTGAACTTTTATGTTAATCTATTCAAAGAACTTAAGTCGCTTTATCCTGATATTAAACTTCACGCATTAGGTCCACCAGAAATTGCACACATTGCTAAAATTGATGGATTAACACATACAGAAGTACTTTCTGCCTTAAAAGAAGCAGGTTTGGACTCTTTACCAGGAGCTGGAGCAGAAATTTTACATGATAGAGTGCGTAAAATCATTTCTACCGGTAAATGTGGCGGACAAGAATGGTTAGATGTTATGCGTGCGGCGCATCAATTGAATATTACCACTTCAGCTACCATGATGTTTGGACATATTGAGACAATTGAAGAGCGAATTGAGCATTTAATTTGGCTTAGAGAAGTTCAAGATGAAAAGCCAGAACATGCTAAAGGTTTTGCAGCTTTTATTCCATGGACTTTCCAAGATGTAGATACTACTTTAAAGAAGATTAGAAGGGCTAAAAACGATACTACTGCAGAAGAATACATTCGAATGATCGCTATAAGTAGAATTATGCTTCCAAATATTAAAAACATTCAAGCTTCGTGGTTAACAGTTGGTAAAAATGTTGCTCAATTGTGTTTACATGGTGGTGCAAATGACTTTGGATCAATTATGATTGAAGAGAATGTAGTTTCTGCAGCAGGCGCACCCCATCGTTTTACATATAAAACAATGATGGAGGCAATTACTGAATCTGGATTTGAACCACAATTACGTAATCAAGAGTATGAATACATGGACCTTCCTGAGGTTATTGAAGAGCAGGTAATAGATTATTAATTACTAGTTCTTTACAATTCCCTTTGTATTATTTTGAGATTTTTTATTTATCTTAGTAGTTCTAAAAACCTATTAACGTGAAAAAATTTATCTTAATTGCGGCTCTAATTATTTTCCCTTTTATAAACCTACTTGCACAAGACACTACTTTTGTTGGTGACTTAGGTCCAGGGGGCTTAGGCACTATTCCAGATGACCAAGGCGCTGTTGGTGCTACATTTCCTTGTGCTGTAACTGGCGTTGGAACTCTTGATGAATTGGAGTTTGTTAGCATTCTTATGGATGTCTCCCACACATGGATTAGTGATATTGAAGCTACCCTTATTAGTCCAACAGGAACTGAATTGCTTTTAACAACGGGCTTAGGTGGTGATGGAGATCATTACACCCAAACTGTTTTTAATCAAACTGCAAGCCTTGCTATTTACGAGGGAACTCCGCCTTTTACAGGAGAATGGAGAACTATGAATCCCGGAGAAGGCTTGGCTATTTTTGATGGTGAGGATGCTGATGGGACTTGGTCACTTTTTATCACAGATAAATCTGCAATTGCAGAAGGCAATCTTAATGAATGGAAATTAACATTCAATACATCCATAAGTGAACAACTACCTATTGCAGATTTTTCATTTTTTGCTCAAGGTTTAAATGTGTTATTTACGAATGAGACAGAGCTTGTTGTAACCGATTATGCATGGGATTTTGGCGATGGAAACACTAGTACGGATAAAAACCCCTCCAATGAATTTGCAAGCGGAGGATCTTACGAAGTTTCTTTAATTGCAAGTAATAAAAATGGTTCAGATACTGCAACCAAAACTGTTGAAGTAATGGGACCAGCTAGTGTATCAAACATTCAATCTCAATTAAAACTTTATCCAAATCCAGCGCAATCAACTATTCAATTTAAAACTACAGAAGAAATTCAGTTGGTAATATTGAAAGATGTAACTGGAAAGACAGTTTTAAAAACTCAATTAAATTCATCTAAAACTGTTGATATTTCAATGCTTACAAATGGTATTTATCTTGTGGAAGCTTTAGGATTAGATAATCAAACATTCACAACAACTCTTGCTGTTAGCAAATAACTTAGCACTAGAAAGAATAGCCGATTCAGAATTTATAACTAGAGAAAAAATCTATACTTTCGCAGTGTGAAAAACCTCACTGCCCATATTGAATCTTTAATCTTTACCTCTCCTAGCCCAATAAGCAGTAAAGACCTACATAAATCTATTGAAGAAATAGAAGGAAATAAGGTATCTGTAAAGGAAGTTGATGAATCTATCAAATCCCTAGAAGAGAAATTCAAAAGCGACAATTACTCCTTTGAAATTGTAAAGATTAATAATGGCTTCCAGTTTTTGACCAAAGCTGAGTTTCACGAAACTGTGCGAGTACTTAATCGCCAGAAAGCAAATAAAAAGCTAAGTACCGCTGCAATGGAAACCCTAGCCATAATTGCTTACAAACAACCTATTACAAAGCTAGAAATGGAACATATACGTGGTGTTAACTGCGATTATAGCGTACAGAAGCTATTGGAAAAGGAGTTAGTAGAGATAAAAGGCAAAAAAGAAGCTCCAGGACGCCCGTTGTTATACGGAGTTAGCGATAAATTCATGGAATACTTTGCTTTAGACACCTTGGATCAATTACCACAAATTAAAGATTTACATATGCGAGATGTAAATGAAATTGGCATAGAAACTGAAGATCAAGAGCCCAACAAACCTACTACAAACCAAGACGGGCCTTCGTTCGAGGATTAAGTTGTAATTTATCAAAGGTAACTCCTACTGCAGCTTGAACTGTAAAGTAAGGACTGAATAGTGTTGGAGATTCAACTCCTGTTAAGCGCTCATCCTCCCAAATATAAACATACGGTGTAATTCCAATGTTTAAATAAAATCCACCGCTAGGCTCTACTATTTTATAGCCAAAAGTTACGCTTGTACTTAGGGAATTTCTACTAGATGCACGATTTAACGAATCTGTTGCTTGTTGATTTAACAAAGTTATTCCTGGTGCAACATATAATCTACTTGAATTATTTCGATGAAAATTAAAGGAATAGCGAATTGGAAGTGAAAAAGCCGAGGCATTTAAGGTGTCTCTAAAATTTGAAATTGCACCTACCCCTATTTCAATACTTTTCGAATTCTTAGTTTCTCCATAAAAAAAGTGTTCATAATTAACCGAAAATAAGGTTAGAGATGAGCCCCCAAAGCCAATAAATGCTCCGTTATTTGGTAAAGGATTTGGATTATACTTAATGCTACTATCCTGAGCAACAATAGTTGTTGGAATGGCAATTAAAATAAAAGAAAGGCTAAGAATTAAATTTTTCACTAAATGTATAAGGGTTTAGTAGCTTTACACAAATGTACGAGAGAATTGTACAGCACATAAACAAATTTCATATTCCTTTTAATGGCAACGACCTTTAGCGATTTAAAATTACATTCCGACTTACTTGATGGCATTGGCTATATGGGTTTTGAAGAAGCAACCCCAGTTCAAGAACAAGCAATTCCAGCAATTTTAAACGGCCAAGATATTTTGGCTTGTGCCCAAACTGGTACTGGAAAAACAGCAGCTTTTATGTTGCCAATTTTAAGTCAGTTGGCTAATAGCCCACATGATGGAACCAGTACCTTAGTAATTGTACCTACAAGAGAACTTGCGCTTCAAATTGACCAACAAATTCAAGGTTTCGCTTATTTCGTAAATGCCAGTTCAATTGCTGTTTATGGTGGTGGAGATGGAATGAATTGGGAAGAGCAAAAGAAAGCGTTGTCTCAAGGTGTTGACATAGTTGTAGCAACTCCTGGTAAGCTTATTTCTCACTTAAACATGGGATATGTAAAGTTCGACAAGGTTAAGCACTTAATTCTTGATGAAGCAGATAGAATGCTTGACATGGGTTTCTACGAGGATATTGATAAAATCATTCAATATTTACCGAAAGAAAGACAAAACCTGCTTTTTAGTGCGACCATGCCGAATAAAATTGGTGATTTAGCAAAGAAAATACTTACTAACCCATTAGAAATTAAGATTTCGATTTCAAAACCAGCAGAAGGAGTTTTGCAAGCAGCGTATTTGGTTAATGATGATCAAAAGACACCCTTGTTAAACAGATTAATTACAGAAAAGCCTGAATATCAAAGTATTTTAATCTTTAGTTCTACCAAAAAGAATGTGCTAAACATTATTCGTTCGCTTAAAAAAGCTGGACATGATGCTGAAGCAATTTCATCTGATTACAATCAGCAACAGCGTGAAGAAGTACTACAATTATTTAGAGCAAAGCAATGCCGTATTTTGGTTGCAACCGATGTTTTAAGCAGAGGTATTGACATTAAAGACATTAACTTGGTTATTAACTACGATGTACCAAATGATGCCGAAGATTATGTACATAGAATTGGGAGAACTGCAAGAGCATCTACCACAGGTGTAGCTATTACTTTAATCAACCCTAGTGATATGTATAACTTTCATCAGATTGAAGAGTTGATTGAAAAGCCAGTATTCAAGGTTCCTTTGCCGCTAGATTTTGAGAAAGGTCCGGAGTGGAACCCAAATTCAAGACCTAAGAAAAAAGTTTTTAAAAGAAAACGTTAAACTCCATAGCCTTCAAGATTGGTCCAAGTACTTTCAATTAGTTCATAAAGAACTTTTTGATCAATATCTTCTAGTTTGTTTATATAAAGACAACCAGCACCGGTTTGTGCTTACCTAGCTTTTTAAGTAAATTCTCATGCATTTTCAACCCTTTCATAAGGTATAAGGATAAACTTGTTTTTCGTGCAGAGAAACCAACCGTAAACCAAAGGCCTTCACGTCCACTTTTCGACTTGTAGTTATATTGTCCATAACCTACTAGCGACGCTCCCCACATTACTGGTTTTTCTCCGGTAATTTTGTTCATGATTTCCAAAATAACTTGTGCATCGGCAATTCTTTTTGGGTGATCGTAGTTATTTACAAACTCTTCAGCACTCGACTTTTTTGGTTGCGTTTTGTTTTCTGCCATAGTTCTAAAATAAATTAAGCAAAAAATACTGCTTTAAAGACGAATTAAAGGGAATGTGGCTTTAACATAAAGCATAATACTGTTAACTTCGCAAAAAACACCACATGCCGAAGATTCTACTTTCCTTACTACTAACTGTCTTTTTCTTTACTACCAATGCCCAAGTGCAAATTTTGCATTGCGGACACCTAATTGACGTTAAGAACTCACAAATATTTGAGCAACAAAGTGTTTTTGTTGATGGGAATAGCATTACGAAAGTAGAAAAAGGCTATAAAACTGAAAAAGGCGCTACTATTATTGACTTAAAAAATCAATATGTGATGCCCGGTTTAATGGACATGCACGTTCATGTAGAAGGAGAATATGATAAGAATGCTTACATGAAGCGTTTTGTAAACAATCCTGCCGACTATGCTATATTATCAACAAACATTGCTAAAAGAACCTTAGAAGCTGGCTTTACAACAGTTAGAGACTTAGGTGGTAGTGGAGTTAACATTGCTTTGCGCGATGCAATAAACGATGGAATAGTTCCTGGCCCTAGAATTTACACAGCAGGTAAAAGTATAGCAATTACAGGTGGTCATGCTGATCCTACTAATGGGTTTAGCGATGAACTAATGGGCAACCCTGGTCCAGAAGACGGTGTTGCAAACGGTGTGGATGAATGCAGAAAAGCGGTACGTCACCAAATAAAAAAAGGAGTTGATTGTATTAAAATTACTGCAACTGCAGGGGTTTTAAGTCTTGCTAAGAATAGTCAAGCGCCACAATTTACTCAAGATGAAATTGATGCTATAATTGAAACGGCAAATGATGCAGGAGTGCATGTTGCAGCTCATGCTCATGGTAAAGAAGGTATGATGCGTGCCGTAAAAGGTGGTATTACTTCAATTGAACATGGAACATTCATGGATGAGGAAGTAATGGAGTTGATGGTAAAGAACGGTACTTACCTGGTAGCAACTATTACCGCTGGTCGTTCAGTTGCAGACTCAGCTAAAATTGAAGGCTTCTACCCTGCTTTGGTTCAGCCTAAGGCAGTTGATATTGGTCCGAAGATACAAGGCACCTTTGGTAGAGCATACAAGTACGGAGTTAAAATAGCCTTTGGAACTGATGCAGGAGTATTTCAGCATGGACTTAATGCATTAGAATTCCAATACATGGTAGAAGCTGGCATGCCAATGATGGAAGCATTGAGAAGTGCTACTCTAACTGGAGCAGAACTATTACAACTTGACAACTTAGGTTCAATTGAAAAAGGCTTTTTAGCCGATATTATTGCAGTTAATTCAAACCCAATTGAAGATCCAGCAGTGATGATGGATGTGGAATTTGTGATGAAGGATGGGGAAATTTATAAATAAGTGCATGAGTTCAAAGTGCAGAAGTTCAGAAGTTCAAAATAAGTAGAGGAGTATTCAATTAAATTTTAATATTGGCTTACTTATGCACTTTTGCACTATTATTAGTTAGAAAGATTCACCGCAATAAACTTTGGGCGGCAGTCATTGCTGTTTTTCAAGGCTTCAGAATCACTTGAGTTGAAACAGTACAAAGAAAGGCCGTTTACCTGGGCGGTACGACATTCAGTCTCTGTTGGAACAGCTGTTGTGCCATTATATGCTACGCCAGTAAACTCATGCGTAATAGCCTCATTTGTAAGGCGGGCAAACTCCTTATTACCCACTAAGTAGGTGGAAATATTTAAGGCCTTAAATCGAATTATATCCAACACATACTTATTACTTGATAGTACCGAGTAACTTGCACCTTCAGGATAGTCACCAATTTCTTCAATCAACTTATTTGCGATATTTCCAGCGTATTTTTGAATTTTCTTTGGCGAACAATTCACACAGCTTTCTGGAAAGTAATTCATTACATCAATAAAAAGCATCTCTTTAATAGGCGTGCTCATTGTATACTCCAACAAGTTATTTAACGTAATTAAATTTTGAAGCTTCGGGTTACATTTTTTTGATGACTGAATTTGTTCGTCAGTAAGATCCGGAATACAATGTCTTTTGCCTGTACAAAGTGTTATCTGAGTATCGTTTGTTAACCAAATTGTACCCGACTTACTCAATTGAACATCTACCTCAACCCCACCTACTTTTTTTAAAGCATTTTTAACTGCCTCCAGTGTGTTTTCATTAAATAATTTCTGGACTGAACTAGCACCATAGCCCCTCTCAGCGACTAAAACAGTTTGAGAAGGCGTGGTGGTTTTTGTAGGAGTACAAGCTGCAATGCTTGTTAAAATTGTTATTAAAAATACTATTTGTAATCTATGCATTTAGTACGCTTATGTTTTCTTCTAACAGTTTAATTTTATCTAAAGCCTCTTGTTTCTTTTGCTTTTCTTTATTTACAATTTCTTCTTTGGCATTTTGAACAAATCGCTCATTTCCAAGCTTTTTCTCTACGCTAAATAAAAATCCTTGAGTGTATTTCAACTCTTCTCTAAGCTTCGCTAATTCAGTTTCTACATCAATTGCACCTTCCATAGGAACATAGAATTCAACACCTTTAACAATAAACGTTGCAGCGTTGACGATTTTATCTGAAGTAAAAGAAACAGCCTCTAAATTACAAAGCTTTTTAATAATAGCCTCATTTGTTGTGTAAAGGCTTTGTTCACTTGCGTGGATAGCTAAGTTCAAACCTACCTTCATTGCTATGTTTTTCTGACTTCTAATCATTCGTACTTGTGAAATGATTTCGATAATCTGATCCATTTCCTCTAGTAACTTTGGATTATTAGCGGTCGATTTTGGCAAGGGTGTCACGCAAATAGACTCACCATTTTTTCGCTTCTTAAGCTCTTGCCATAGTTCTTCTGAAATAAATGGCATAAATGGATGCAATAAGCGCATCAGCTTATCAAAAATATCGATAGTGGCTGCTAATGTAGCGGCATCAATTGGTTTTTGATATTCTGGCTTAATCATTTCTAAGTACCAGCTGCAGAAATCATCCCAAATAAGCTTGTAAATAGACATTAATGCTTCGCTTAAGCGATATTCAGTAATCTGTTGATCTACTTTTTCAATAGTAGCTGATAATTGAGCATTAAACCACTTAATTGCTTGGTCGTTTTTGTTTGATGGCTTTGGATCTACTTCCCAGCCTGTTACTAAACGGTAAGCATTCCATATTTTGTTAGTGAAATTACGCCCTTGGTCAACTAACGATTCATCAAATAGAATATCATTACCAGCAGGAGCACATAATAACATGCCCATTCTCACTGCATCTGCCCCATTTTCCTTTATCATGTCTAATGGGTCGGGTGAATTACCCAATGATTTAGACATTTTACGTCGTTGCTTGTCTCTTACTATACCATGCAAGTACACATTTTTAAATGGCAATTCTTTTTTGTACTCATAGCCTGCCATTATCATTCTTGCTACCCAAAAGAATAGAATTTCTGGCGCTGTCACTAAATCTGCTGTTGGGTAATAGTAGTCTATCTCCTTTTGATCTTCTTTAAAACCATCAAAAACAGATATTGGCCATAACCATGAGCTAAACCAAGTATCTAACACATCCTCATCTTGCTTTAAATCTTCTTGCTTAAGCGATGAATCAATTTTTTGCGCTTTTTCTAGGGCTAAAGCAGGAGTTTCAGCAACTACTAATTCGCCATTAGGCAAGTAAAAGGCTGGTATTTGATGTCCCCACCACAACTGACGAGAAATACACCAGTCATGTACGTTCTCCATCCAATGTTTGTAGGTGTTTTTAAACTTTGGTGGATACAGTTTAATCTCATCAGACATTACTGCTTCTAAGGCAGGTTTTGCCAATTTCTCCATTTGTAAAAACCACTGAGTACTTAACCTTGGCTCAATTACTGAGTCTGTTCTTTCTGAATAACCAACCTTAGTTTTATAATCTTCTACTTTAATTAGTTGCCCTATCTTATCTAAATCTTTAGGTAAGGTCTTTCTTAGTACAAAACGGTCCACTCCTTTGTACATTCCAAGCGTAGAAACTACCGTTCCATCCTCTTCAAACATATCAATAACCGGAAGCTTGTGTTTAAGTCCTAAGTTGTAATCATTAATGTCGTGAGCAGGCGTTACTTTTAAGCAACCTGTACCAAACTCCATGTCAATGTAATCATCCGCAACTATTGGAACTTCTCGGTTAATTAAAGGCACAATGGCAGTTTTACCTACTAAATGCTGAAAACGGGGGTCATTAGGGTGAACACAAATACCTGTATCAGCTATGATGGTTTCAGGTCTAGTGGTAGCAACAGTAATAGTCTCATCCGAATCTTTAATTTTATAACTAACATAGTAAAGCTTCGACTGTACCTCCTTGTGAATTACTTCTTCATCACTTACCGCTGTTTTACCTGTTGGATCCCAGTTTACCATACGTGCTCCACGGTAAATCAAGCCTTTTTCATGTAAATCACAAAATACTTTGATTACTGCTTCGCTTAAATCCTCTTCCATGGTGAAACGGGTTCTATCCCAATCACATGAAGCACCTATTTTTTTAAGCTGCTCTAATATTATACCACCGTATTTTTCTTTCCATTCCCATGCATGGGATAAAAAAGTTTCACGAGTTAAGGATGACTTAGGAATTCCTTGTTCCTCCAGCATTTTAACCACTTTTGCCTCCGTTGCAATTGAAGCGTGGTCTGTTCCTGGAACCCAGCAAGCATTTTTACCGCTCATTCGCGCTCTACGCACTAATACATCTTGAATAGTATTGTTTAACATATGGCCCATGTGCAAGACTCCTGTAACGTTTGGAGGAGGAATTACAACAGAATAAGGCTCCCTTTCGTCTGGTGTAGACTTAAAAAGATTATTGTCAAGCCAATATTTGTACCATTTATCCTCAATTGCTGAAGGATTATATTTAGTGGAAATGCTCATTTACTAGTATCTTCGATTGGCAAAATTAAGTATTTAAACGGTTTTACAGAGAATAGAATCTTTATTAAACTAAATCAACTTTGCATAATCAAAGCATTCATTAACTTTAACCCGAAATCAAGATTAAAAACTTGTATAAACAACACTCAAAATGAAAATTATTAAACTAAGTCTATTGCTTTTTATCTCTGTACTAGTGCTAGAAGGCTGCGCAAATAAAAAAGTTACCCGTATAGATCCACAAGAACAAACAGATCTTAGTGGCAGATGGAATGATACTGATTCTCGTTTAGTTTCGAACGAAATGATAGCAGATTGTATCGAACGCCCTTGGAGAAGCCGCTTTACGGATGCTAAAGGAAAAGTTCCTACCATCATTATTGGTGATATTAAGAACAATACCTCTGAAATTATCCCAATAGAAACTTTTATTAAGGATATGGAAAAGGCGTTCATCAACACTGGAACTGTAGATGTAGTTCAAAGTGGTGAGTTTAGAGACAGAATACGTGAAGAACGTGATGACCAACAAACTTACTCTAACGAAGAAACTCGTAAAGAATGGGGTAATGAATATGGTGCTGACTTTATGCTTAACGGCGTAATGACCTCTATTACCGACCAAGAAGGACGTGATAAGGTAGTTTTCTACCAAATAAACTTGGAGTTAACTGATCTTGAAACCAATAAAAAGGTGTGGATTGGTGACAAAAAAATCAAAAAAGCGATTAGAAACTAATCAAAATCTATAAAAAGAGCATAAACCTTCCTAGTTTATGCTCTTTTACACCCTAATTTTCCCACAAGACAGTGAAAAACGGTCTATCCATAAAGCTTTTAATCTTAGTTGGATTATTTGCATTCGCTTCGTGCCAAACCTACTACCAAAAGCAGTACAAGGTGCAGAAAGAAGTTGAAGCAGGTAATCTGGAGAAAGCCTATGCCCTATTGGATAAGTCTAAAAAGACAGATACTGGCAAGAACAGAATGTTGTACTTTATGAATAAAGGGGCTCTGGCCTTTTTAATTGGCGAGTATCAAGCAGCTATTGACTATTTAAACCAAGCCGATTTTTTAATTGAGGATAAGGAAAAACGTACCGAAACGGAAGTTTTAGCCTTAATTACCAACCCAATGGTTACCGATTACAAGGCAGAAGACCATGAGAAAGTAATGATTCATTACTACAAGGCTTTGGCTTATGCGCAAACAGGTAGAATGGAAGAATGTCGTGTAGAAGCGCGAAGATTGAACATTCAATTAAACGAAATCAACAACAAATACACTAAAAAGAATCGCTACAACGAAGATGCCTTTGCTTGGATTTTAATTGGTTTGGCTTACGATGCTAGTCGTGAGTATAACAATGCCTTTATAGCCTACCGAAATGGATTTAACGCCTATAACAATACTTATGTAGAGTTATTTGGAATTGAAGCACCGCTTCAACTAAAAAAAGACATGATTAGAACCGCAAAACTGAGTGGTTTGAATAATGAATTGAATTTTTATGAAAAGGAATTCAATCTAAAATATATGAAAGAACCGGATGCTAATGGTACTGCGGTTGTTATTTGGAATAATGGCTTAGTTCCTGTAAAAGGTGAAAACAGTATTAATTTTTCAATTATTCGCGGAGAAGGTGGAAATTTAACTTTTGTCAACTCTGAATTGGGTTTAAGCTTTAATTTCCCAATGCCAAGCAATAACGAAAGTGGAAGTAAAGGTTTAGGTCAATTAGAATTTGTTCGAGTTGCCTTTCCTAAATACATTGACCGACCTGCTTACTTTAATTCAGCTTCATTCTCTGTTGCAGGCACAAATTACAATTTAGAAAAAGCAGAAGATTTGGGACAAATTGCCCATAAAACCCTAGAAGACCGATTTTTAAGAGAGCTAGGGAATGGTTTGATGCGCTTAGCTTTGAAAAAAGCTGCTGAGTATGAAGTAAGACAGACTAACGATAATTTGGGAGCAGCAGTTGGAATTTTAAATGCTCTAACGGAAAAGGCAGATACAAGAAATTGGCAGACCTTGCCGAATGAGATGAGTTATTCTCGTATAAATCTTCCTGAAGGTGAATACACTATGAAATTCAGTCCAAGAACTGGGGTTCGAGGTGCAACAGCTAGTCCGCAGAATTACCCTTTGCAAATTATTGGTGGTAGAACTGACTTTTTTACAATTAATACTTTTGATACCTATAATATTGGTTATTAATTAAACCTTTGGATTTTTAATGCATGGTAATTTCCACTTAAGAATTTCCTCTTTATAAAGATTCAAATTTGGGTGACAATAAACATGTAATTTAGGACTATAATTAGATGGACTTTCTCTATAATTTCGTTCGAAGATCACGTAAATTTCTTTTATATCATCTTCATATTTATCAATAGCGTAATTTGTAATTTCTTTATCCAAATCTTCATGCAATGGGAAACAAAATAATGGCTGTTCGAATCCAGCAAAGTGCTCATTATCAAAAAAATAAATTCTATTTTTATATTTTGAACTTTTCCTATTGTTGCGCTTTTTCTTTAAGACTGATTTAAACTTACGCCAAGTTTCTTCAGATGTAAGCCTGTAATTCACAGCAAGTTGAATATTATGCTTTTGCGCAAGAACACCATAATCCCTAAACGGATGTGAAATATGAATTTCAACGTTTTGACTTAAATATGGGTTTATATTTACTCTTGATGAGTATGGAATATAATCTAAAACAAAGAATGGTTCTAAATGAGGATCTAAAATAATTTTGTTATCACCTTTCATATTAGTTTCAATTTCAGCTTGTACTTGTTGTGAAAAACCACGCTTCTTGTTTAATACTTCATTCCAATAACCATTTAGTTGAGGTTGAAGATTGAAATATAAACTACAAGGCGTATTAATTTTAGCTATTGTTTTATTTAATTGAGATATCAATTCAAAAGCAGTATTTACGACTGATGTACTTGTTGAATAAACCTTTTTACATTCAAATAAAAACTCACTATTTAATAATTCTAACGTTCCTTCTAGTTCTTTTTCCCCTTCATGATTTTTCTTGACATTTGGTATTTCGTTAAAATCAAGAACGTAAAAAGTGTAAAATTCAAATAAAGTGTCTTTGAATTGCCTTCCTATATCCCTATCGTTATTTTTAGCTAAAATGAATAAGTTATGTATTAATATAGGGTCCGCTGTTTTATAGTATTCAATTATTTGATTTAAATCAAAAAGGGATTGAATACTTTTAGAAGGTTTTGAATACAAAAGGCTATTTATCCAGGAAATGCTACTATCAATTTTCCCAAACCTAAAGATTGGTTGAAACTTGTCTTTTTTAGAATCAAATGGTTTTGAAAAAACCTCTGATTTAAACAAATCAAATACATTTTCTGCAATTTTATCTATATCATTATCTGTTATATTTATTTTTTCAGAAGCAATATAACTTAAAGCATTTAAATGCCAATCTTGTACTAATCTAGGCCAGTTTGATTTCTTCAATTCAATTTTAATTAAACACCGAATAAAAAACAGCGCATTTTTACTTAAGGTGAAAGCTAGTCAAATTATTATTTACTCAAACTACAATATTTTCAAATTATTAAATTTTGAATTCAAATTCAATATTTAATTATACACCTTTGTAGAGTGTACAAACTTTTAATCAAACCCCTATTTTTCTCTTTTAATCCAGAGAGCGCTCATAAACTAGCAATGAACTTGCTAAAATTTGTTTGTGCTATTCCTGGAATGTCCTCAATTCTTAGAAGTTTGTTTTTGATTAAAGATAAACGCTTAGAACGAACCGTTTTTGGCATCACTTTTCCCAATCCAGTTGGATTAGCAGCAGGATTTGATAAAGATGCCACTTACTACAAGCAATTATCTCATTTAGGCTTTGGCTTCATTGAAATTGGTACCGTTACCCCTCTTGCGCAGCCCGGTAATCCTCAACCACGTTTATTTAGATTACCTAAAGACAATGCCTTGATTAACAGAATGGGGTTTAATAATGACGGAGTGGTTACAGCAAATAAATTGCTTAAATCAAGACCCAAAAACCTGATTATTTGTGGCAACATTGGCAAAAACAAGGTGACTTTGAATGAAAACGCGAATAACGACTACCTTATTTGCTTCAATGAATTGTATGACAATGTTGACTATTTTGTAGTTAATGTGAGTTCGCCAAATACGCCAGGACTGCGGGAGTTGCAGGACAAAGAACCTCTACTTCAATTACTACAATTATTGGTAGATGAAAGAAAGACAAAGAAGGTTTCAAAGCCTATTCTATTAAAAATTGCCCCAGACCTAAGTGATGAGTTGTTGAACGACATTATTTTCGTTTTAACAGAATCAAAAATAGATGGCGTTATTGCCACTAATACTACGATTAGTCGGGAGGGGTTGAAAACAAGTGAAAAAGAGCTTGAAACTATAGGAAAGGGAGGCCTTAGCGGCTTACCGGTTAAAGACAAATCCACGAAAGTGATAAAAACCTTAAGAGCAAAACTACCGGTTAAATTTCCAATAATTGCCGTGGGCGGGATTCATTCTGCCGAGGATGCACTAGAGAAATTAGATGCTGGAGCAGACTTAATTCAGCTTTACACAGGCTTTATATATGAAGGTCCTGGGTTGATAAAAAAGATTAACAAAGAATTACTAAAACAATAGCTATGAAATACACATTTGAAGTAACAATTGATAGGCCATTAAAACGTGTTGTGGAGCTATTTGAAAACCCTAATAACATGAAGGAATGGCAAAAGGGTTTTTTAAGTCTTGAACCTATTTCAGGTGAAAGCGGAAAAGCTGGATCTTCTAATATGCTAGTTTATAAAATGGGTAAAAGAAAGATTGAAATGGTTGAAATCATTGAAAAGAACGATCTTCCGAGGGAATTTGTTGCTACTTATGAGGCGCCGGGTGTGTGGAACAGAGTGAAAAACACCTTTCATGAGTTGCCAAATGACCAGTGTATGTACATAACAGAACATGAATTTATATTCAGCACACTTACAATGAAGCTCTTTTCTTTTCTAATGCCAGGAGCCTTTAAAAAACAGAGTAAGGTTTATATGGTTGACTTTAAGACTTTTGTTGAAAGGAGTTAAAGATAGATATCTTTAATTGTCAATAACTTGTCAATAACTTGTCTATAAAAATGTAATAGAATGTAGTATAATTTATACTACATTTGAAGACATAAAATTAAAACTAGAAATTACTTTGCTCCACAAACTAAAACCACTTATCGTTCTATTTGCAATTTGCGTTGTTTCACAAACAAGGCTATTTGCTCAATCAACAACGGTAATAGGTTCAACCTACGAAAATCCTGTTGAAATTGTCTCTCCTCCCTTTCAACAACAAGTTGCTCTACCAAGTCTATATGGAGATAACGAAGGTGATAATATTCCCTTTTTTGAAAACGCCTTTTTTGGCCATGAAGTTATTTGGAAGTATACTCCAAGAATTGAGGAAGACACAGAATTAAATTTTTCCTTCTTTTTCGGTGAAAATGAAGGATCTGACTCGGGAATTTACTACACGCCAGGATATGCAGATAATTACTTTGTTGATCTAAGTATCATTGATGGTAACCTTTACACTGATACTGCTAGTTGCCTTTATTCACATGAATTTTTGTATGCCAATTTCAAAGAAAATTACGGAGTAAAACTTGAAATAAATAGAACGTACTATTTTGCTTGGAACGTAAGATATGGTGTTTATCATACTTTAAACTTTGAGATTGAAAGACTACTTAGAGATACCGTTACGTATGAAACTGGGGCTGTCGTTGAAAACCCATTTATTGTAAACAATCTGCCCTATTCTGTTGATAAACAATCTATTTGCAATTTAGGCACGGACTACTTTTCCAGTTATATGCATAGTTATCAGTCTGATAGGTATCACAGAACGAGGAATGATGCAATTTATAAGTATACTCCTACTAACAATGAAAAAATAAAACTTACCTATTTCGGCTATGACAATTCTAAAGATTCTATGCTTGCAAGGCCATATGAAAGTTCCCAAGAAGTTGAAATATACGATGGACCAGTAAGAAAACGAGGCAGCTATTTAATTGGTAGAACTAAAACTTATGGAAACGATACGGCTAATTTTCATTCGTATCTAGAAGCTGGAAAAGATTATTATTTCAAGGTTAGTGAAGATGTAACCTATGATTATTTTGAAGATTGTGAAGATTCCATTTCATTCATTATCGAAACAATACCTGATACTACCTTAGGAGTTGGATGTCTTAATCCTTTACCTATTGACAGTATTCCTTTTTTCGATTTTAACAAAAAATCTATTTATGATGGCGGAGTATACAATTATGAAAACTGTGCTGACGAAACCTTCAAAAACAACGAAGGACGAGGGTCTACTTTAAAACCTACAGAAATATTTCAGTCTTATTTATACCGATTTGTTGCGGATTCTACTGAATGTGTTGAAATAAGCTTGAATTCACCAGTTTACACTACCCTACGGATTTCGGAAGAGTGCCCAATAAATAGAACCTCCTGTCCATTGATTGTAGATTTTGACACCACCCACTATATTAGCATTACTATAGAAAAAGGAAAGTCTTACTTTATACTTGTTGGAAGCGAACAAACAAATGAATTTGATTTCAACTTCAGCATAAGCACGTTAGGTCTTAAAGGTACAAATTGTGCAAAGGCCGATAATATATCATCATTACCCTACAAAAAAGATAATATTAACACCATTTGTTACGGTATTGACTATGTGCAAAGTAACTCATGTAACACTCCGTACATTAACGGTTCAGACTATGTATTATCTTACTTGCCAATAAAAGACGAGTCAATTGTTATAGAAATGGTTAATCATTCAGCTGTTGCAGGAGGTTTAATAATTACAGAAAACTGTCCTGGATCTACAAATTTTATTTGTTACAAAACAGAAGAATTTGATGACGACCTAGACACCCTAAAAACTGCAGCAAGGTTAGAAAAAGGCAAACTTTACTTTATCATAATCAGCTCTAAAGACACCTTCTCAAACCTACAGTTTGACATAAAAATCAACAATATAGATGATGAAAGAGATCATGGAAAACTTTCATGTGATCCTTCGTATTTTATAGCTTATAATAAAGAAAAAAATAGAAGTGGTTTTTGTAGAGCGCCATCACCAGATTATGGTCAATTAGTAAGCTATTTTGATTACAATAATTTTTGGGAGGTAGAGGCAATTTATACTAATGCTAATGTGTATTTTGAAGGTGCTTATAGAACATATAATGGAAAGTCTCCAGGTTTCTTTTATCCAACGGAAAGTGCGTACATAAAACATCATACAATATATCTGGATAGCAACCAAATAATTCAATCCTGCATATATCAAGATACTATATATGCAGGAGGTGTCTATCCCTATCCACTTACCACCGGATATAGTAATAAGGCTCCAAGCAACGACACTTTACACTCTGCAAGCACAGTAACTTCAATCCAGTCTTGTGACAGTGTTGTTTACGTTAATCATCCAAATTATACACCGAATCCTGTTCAGTTTTCACGAATGAGTTATTCAAACAGTTTTTATGTACCAAGAGTCAACTATTACATTTTTGAATACAGTGACGGCCTGATAGATACCGTGGAAGAATTGAGTACCCGTACATTATATGGCACAGACTCTATAACTTTTGATGCATGGGTAATGGACGGAGACTGTAGGATTTACTTAGACTCTGGGGTGAACTATGGAATAATTGATAACGGAAGGTTTGTATATGAAAACAACTGCGCAGAAAGCATTGATGATTTTCCTTATGAAATTCAATTCTTCACTTTTAACTCAGATGATGATATTCACCTTTGGGATTTTGATGGGGGTGTTCCCGCCGATGGCTCGTCAAACACATCACCTAATCCTGTTGTAAGTTTTGCAACATCGGGTGTTTATACAATTAGCCATCAGGTTGTTTCATCAGGATGCATGGTCACCTATACTGAAAACGTTCAAATAAATGTTTTTTCAAGTGCAGATTTCATATCTATACCACCTTCGCTGTCAGAATTACCAGTTGACGTTCCAATTATTGGAGAATTATTGGATTCATTACTAAACAGCAGTTTAATTTGCCAACAAGACAGCGTGTTCTTCATCAGTATTACCCAAGACACAAGTGTGTCTCATTTCTGGGACTTTGGCGATGTTGCATCTGCCAACAACAATTTCTCAACAGAAACAAACCCAAGACATAAATTTATTGGACATGGATTGTTTCAGGTAAAACATACAGTTTTCTCTGTTGGCGATAGTTGCTCAAGAACAGAAACGAAGGACTATCTAATAAAACGAAAACCATCTGCTAATATTACAACCTCCAGAATTGGTTGTGAAATAACTACAATTAAGTTATTTAGTGACGATCGTGATGATAATGTACAACACTACTGGAATCAAACTCCTCCCCTTTTTGAAAATGGTAAAGACCTTTCTAGAAGCTCATTTTGTGGTTCAAATAGTTTTAGACATACTACTATTCTTCGAGGATGTACAACCCAAATAGATACGGTAATACAAGATGTAAGCAAACCTTGTTCTGAATTTGAAGCTGTAAACCCAAACCCATTTTGCCAATTAGAACTTCCTATATTATTTATTCCGTGTGACTTTACTCTTGATATTGACGCTAATGAGTTGAATTTAGACAGTTTACTTGCCTTATCTACAGATTCAATTGTTGACTTCAATGAAAATACCTATTGGGATTTTGGTGACCCCAGTTCTGGACCACTAAACACCAGTTATTCGGGCCCTGTTCCCAATCATCATTATAAAGAACCTGGAAGATATACCGTAACTTATTCTAATGTAAACGAATGTTGCATTAGCACTACTAGCTTAATTGTAGACCTTCGGGTAACTGATGCTACTTACAGTTATGATACTTATTGTCATTCTGGCAGTTATCAGTTCTTATCTAATGATCAAAATGGTATTCATACTTGGACATTTGCACCAGCGGTGCCAACCTCAGGTGCTGCTATTCCTCCAGCATCTACAGATATCAACCCAGAGATTGAGTTTACTACCTCTGGAGATTATATCGTAACACATAGCGTATTTGTTGATTCTGCATTATGTATTGATTTAATAATAGACACCATTACTATTCGTAAATCTCCGTCAGCATCTTTTACGACTACGATTATAGATTTATTGGCATGCATAGATACTGCCACTGTGGTTTTCACTCCTGCTACCCAAAGTATTCACCCTAACAATGTTCATTTTTGGGATTTTGATTTCAACAATCCCAATCAAAACACTAGTACGCTACCATCAAATATTGTCGGATACAATGAGGGAGGAAATTATCTAATCAACCATTTGGTTACAGACACCATATCGAACTGTAGTGTTAATTCAAAAGACTCTATCTCTTTAGATTTAGCCTTAAGCGCAGCATTCAACTTTACTAAAAACAAGTGTGTCGGTGAATCTATTGAGTTTACAGCAGTTGAAACACTCCCACAATTTTTTACTGAGCCAAACTTTGTTACCACATTTACTGAAAGTGGCACTTATACCATTATTCACAGTGTTTTAGAACCTTTAAATGGATGTTTTGCTGCAGACACGATCCAATTAACTATTGACCCTCCAGTTAACAATAGTCTTGAAATTATTCAGGAAGAATTATGTACTGGACAGTTATTTTACTTTGATGCACTTTCTGCTCCAGATTCGGTTGCATGGAAATTTAGTGACAATCAACAATATAAAGAAAAACACTTTTCGAGATCTTTTTCTAATGCCGGAAACTATACTGTAATTCTCGAGACCTATTCCTTAAACAAAGTCT
>JBLIDK010000030.1:0-25731 GCA_047632595.1 Sphingobacteriales bacterium | reverse complement strand
ATCTCCGAACAACTTCATATCTGTCATTAAAGCTGTATCACCGGCATAATAGAGTCTCTTTTCACCAACAGTTATTAAGAATCCAGCTGGGTTACCTCCATAGGTTCCATCAGGAAAACTACTTGAATGTACCGCATTTAACATGGTTACTGTTCCAAATTCAAATTCACAACTTCCACCAATATTCATAGGGTGTACGTTTGTTATTCCTTGTTTTTCTGCCCAAGTAACTATTTCGAAGTTTGAAATAACCTGAGCACCTGTATTTTTAGCTAATTCCACTAAATCAGCAATATGATCTTCATGAGCATGCGAAACCAATATATAGTGCCCGAGTAAACCATCAAAGTCAACACCTGCTGCTAATTCGTTTGGCTTAATAAAAGGGTCTATAAATATTGTTTTTCCATTTACACTTACTGAAAAACAAGAATGTCCATAATAAGTAATGTTCATTTACTGTGGTTTTGGTAGTTGCTTTCGCAAGATAAATAAAAAAGTATTTGGACAAAGCGTGGTTATAAAATGAATCGTGCTACGAACATTGTATCTGCTTTATCCTTGTATCCTTTAATGTAAGAGGATGTATCCAATTTTAACGAAGTTTCACTTATTATCTTATTCACCACCTCTTCATTTTCTTTAGCAAAAACCGAACAAGTAATATAGGTTAGTGTTTTACCTTCTTTTAAAAATTCCATAGTCTTTTTAACCAATGAAACTTGTAATGAATGATAAGTTTCAATCTGTTCTTCTTTAAAGTAATGAAGCATTTCAGGCGTTCTAGACCAAGTTCCACTTCCAGAGCAAGGGGCATCTACAATAATACCATCCGCCAATTCCTTTGGCATAAATCCTTCCCAGTTTTTTTCCAATTTTTGGCAATGATAGCGACTAAATCCATGATTTTCCATGCGGTTTTCATAGTTTTTTAGGATATTTTCTCGAACATCTAAAGCTAAAATTGACACACTCGGTTCTAAATCTTTTAATAGGAGACTTTTTCCACCTGCACCAGCACAAGCATCTATCCAGAATTCGTCTTTTTTAATTTTAAAGTAATCTTGAGTTTTTTGCGATGATAAATCTTGAATTTCAGCAAAGGTTCTTTTCGACTTAGAAGATTTATCGTTTAACCAATTTAGATTAGTAGCTGGAGGAAATCTGTAGCAGTTCCCTGGTAGACCAGCAATTGAAAACGTTAATTCATTTTCTTTACAATCTTTTTCAAATTGTTTTTCAAAACCTTCATCCACTCGCACAAATACATCAGGTTGTTGTGTTATTGATAGGCAATAATCTAGTTTATTAATACTTGAAGATAAGTGTTCCCCAAAAGGGAAGACATCTAAAATATTAAACTCTGCATAGCGAGAATGTATAAATTGAATGCGTTTGTTTAATGGTAAAATTTGTGTCGATTGAGGTACGTCAAAAACATAAGAATAAACTTCTGAAACTTGAGGGCTACAAAGAAGGGATGAAACGGCTAATCTTTCTTCAAAGCCCAGTTTATTTAGCGCTTTCCCAAATCGGAAGTATTCATATACCAAAGCTCTTGCAGAACGACGGTCTTTTGAACCCATGTGTTTATTCTGCTTAAAATAATTCTGTAAAAAGTGATGAAGAGGTTGCTCCCCTTGATATAAGTCAACTATTTTTTTGGCATTTGCCACATGTCTGGCAATCCAATTCATTAGTAGGCAGGTATTAAAGAATAATTTACAAATTTAAACATCCTAGTGTGGGTGTTTCTATAGCCTGCAGTAAGCTTACCTTCAGGTGAGTTATTATAAACAGATTCGAATTTAAAAGTAGTTCCTAACACTGGAAAAGGTTTATAATCAACAAAAAACATAAAGTCTCTTCCGTGTTGGTCAATCAAATTTGATAAATAAGAGAACAAATTATAGCCTTTAAAGGCAAAGTCTGATGGTTCTAAACCAAATTGCTTCTTATACTCTTCAACAAACTTGATTACTTTTGGATTTTGGTAGTTTAAAAATTCCTCAATTGGAGCATGAACATTTAACGCTTGCATTAATTCAACATTTACTGTAGCTGCTCTGGCAATTTTTGGGTGGGCATAAACTACTGTTGGATGTGTCAAATTTTTCGATCTTAAGTACCTCATTACCGAAGTAACCATTGGCACATTATCTGATGCAATAATAATTATTGAAGTTGAATCTTTACGTAAAAAAGGCAGTATCTCTTCAACCTTAAAATTCTCTTGATTAATTAATTCCAATGAGGAAACAAACCAAGTTTTATTGTGACTATCAAAACCCAATTGAACTGAATTTAAAAAGTCTTTATCATCTAAATCTGAAGAACTTACTACTAAAATGTTATCCGTAAACTTGTGCTTTTTGGTTACAAATTCTACAATTTTTCCAGCGTGTACATCATTAGAAGTAATTGAGTTTATTAGCCAAGGGTTATACAAATTAGTAAGGTTATTGTCTGAAAGTGGAGAAATAATAGGGATCTGATAATATTCTAGATAATTAGATATACTTGCAATTTGTTCAGTAAATGCCGGTCCAACCACAAGTTGTTTGTCTTGTAGTTGATTTGTCAATTGCATTTGTTCTAAAACTTCAGAATTCAAATCGGTATCCTTAACATCTAAATTTATTTGGGTAGTTGATTTAGACAGTGCCAAAGCCAATCGCGCTCCTTGATAATAGTCAAGTGACGCATTAACTAAGCTTTTGGTGGTACTTGTTTGATTAGAATCTGCTCTATTCAAACAAAAAGGTAATAAAAGAGAAATATTTACTGGTTCTTTAACTACTACTTCTGGCTTTGTAGTATTAAAAAGAGTGTTAAAATCTTGCGACTTTGCTTCAATTGCAAGGCCTAAAACTAAAATAATAGCTAATAGATTTCTTATTCCCATTCGATAGTGGCAGGTGGTTTACTGCTAATATCGTACACCACTCTATTTACACCTTTTACGTTATTTATGATATCGTTTGAAACTTTGGCTAAAAATTTATGCGGTAAGTCGCACCAATCGGCTGTCATTCCGTCAACAGATTCAACTGCTCTTAGGGCAACAACGTTTTCATACGTTCTTTCGTCTCCCATAACTCCAACTGATTTAATTGGTAAAAGCATCACTCCTGCTTGCCAAACTCTGTCGTACAAGCCCCATTCTTTTAGTCCATTTATAAAGTAAGAGTCTGCTAATTGCAAAACGTTTACTTTTTCAGGTGTAATATCTCCTAAAATTCTTATTCCTAATCCTGGTCCTGGAAACGGGTGTCTTCCAAGTATATCTGGATTAATACCCATAGCTGTTCCAACTCTTCGTACTTCATCTTTAAAAAGAAGTTTTAGAGGTTCAACAACCTTTAGTTTCATATATGCTGGCAATCCACCAACATTATGATGAGATTTAATTGTTGCAGAAGGTCCCTTTACTGAAATTGATTCAATTACATCAGGGTAAATAGTTCCTTGACCTAACCACTTTACATTTTCAAGTTTGTTAGATTCTATATCAAAAACGTCAATAAAGGCCTTACCTATAGCTTTTCTTTTACCTTCTGGATCTGAAATTCCTTTTAAGGCGTCCATAAATAAATCCGTCGCATCCACTCCTTTTACGTTTAGACCCATATTCTTATATGAATCTAAAACCGAATCGTACTCGTCTTTTCTTAATAGACCGTTATTTACAAAAATACAATATAAGTTTTCGCCAATTGCTTTTTGAAGTAAACAGGCGGCTACTGTAGAATCCACACCACCACTCAATCCTAAAACAACTTTATCGTCTTTTACTGTTTCCTTCAATTCTTCAATTGTCGATTCAATAAATGATAAAGGAGTCCAATCTTGCTTGCAACCACAAATTCCTATTAGAAAGTCATGCAAAAGCTGCTTTCCATCAATTGAATGTGTTACTTCAGGATGAAACTGAATGCCGTAAATATTAGTGTTTTTAATGTGGTAAGCAGCAACTTCTACTGTTTCAGTGCTGGCTATAATTTCGAAATCATCTGGAACCGATTTAATTGTGTCTGCATGCGACATCCACACTTGTGAATTTTCGGGTAAGTTTTTAACTAAAGGGTTTGTTGAACTTTTTTTACCGATAATAGCTCTTCCATACTCACGAGTTTTACTAGCCTGAACATCGCCACCTTTTAATTGAGCAATAAATTGTGCACCATAGCATACGCCAAGTACAGGAATATCGCCAAAGTATTCCAGAGGAATTGTTGGATGGTCAGCCTCTCTCACCGAATGAGGACTTCCAGAGATTATTACACCCGTAAAGGAATCGTCCATTTCTGGAAGATGATTATAGGGATGGATTTCGCAGTAAACATTAAGTTCACGGACACGTCGAGCAATTAGCTGAGTATATTGCGAACCGACATCAAGAATTAACACCTTTTCAAGCATGTGCAAAGATATAAATTTGAAGGTGTTCCTAGGCTTTTATATTTTAAAAATACGAGATATTGTAAATCCGTATCTAAAATGTAGGTCAGTCCACTTTTCGTTATTATAAGTAAGGAACTGTGTTTCGGATATTCCAGCGGCATTTGAAAGGTTCATATGAAATACATGGCCACCAGTATTAAACTCAATTGCAAAAGCTAAAGGATTGTAATATTTCTGACCCAGAAACTCTCTATTAATGTTTTCAGGAAGAAAAAAGTACTCTGCACTTACCGATACTACTTTATTAAGTGTGTAGCGGCCAGCTAGTCCTAATGCAAGTATTACATTATTATCTTCGGCTGCAACATATTGTCTGAAGTTATAAGCAGGTGTTAGTTGGGCAGAAATTCGATCATTAATTTTACGAGCTATTATAATTTGATGGTTATAAGAGAATCTGTTGGCTTGTTTATTAAATGAAACTGGGCTACTAGGATCTGATGAGGCGTGCATATAAGTATATTCCAAAGTAGCTAAGTACACCACAGAAACTGGCTTTGAATTATCGCTAGTTTGAGTAAGCAGTTTGGTTTTCACATACCCATCCAATAAACTTGACAAAGGGCTTATACCCTTACTTCTTGCTACTGCAATATTAACTTTATCACTAAGTCCAAATTCAAAAGCTACTCGAACATCACGAATATTGTCTAATCCGTAAAGTTCTTGAATACCTTTATCCAAGTTATCAAAACGATGACCCACTCTAAAGTCCATTGTGCTTTTTTGTAGCATTTCAGTAGAATGTCCACTAATTACCCTTGTTGTGCTAAATGTTGAAAATTGATCTATTTCTAAATCAACTAACATTGAATCCTGTGCAGTTACTGTAAGGGTTAAGATTATAAGTCCGACTAAAAAAAGAATGCGTTTCATTTTTAAGATTGTGCTTTTTGTTTAATAAAGCTTGCTAAATCATTTAATTGTTCATCGCTTAGCTTTTCTTTTGTGTATAAAGGCATATAGGCTCTATATCCGGGCAAAGGACTTGTTCCAAAGCGAGTAATTTGATAAATTGATTTTTTCTCAAAATTGAAAAAACCTTTTTCTAAATATTTAAATGTTTGATTTGAATAATCTAAGCTAAACATGGTGTGTTTTTTCTCTTTATGGCAGTGCAAACAGCTCAAATCATAAATAGCTGAACCTTTTAAAGGGTCACCACCTTCACCAAATCTTCGATCATCAACATTTAAAGCAGTTAAAAACGTTGCTTCATAATGATCTATATATTTCGATTTAATATGGTTTATCTTCTCTCCTTTTGAAATTGTATTTCCGTTTAATTCTTCTAAATCCGAATTTGACAATTTCAAATCATTTATTTTCAAATCAATTGTCCACAGGTAGTGTAAAACCGCAAGCATTTCACTCTCCTCAAGCTTACGTCCTTGTGAGCATTCAGTAGCGCAAAGCTGAATAGCTTCCTCCAAGTTATTCCTAGCGGAAGTGACTAGTTTACCATATTTTTTTTCATAGTCACCATTATACCAAGATGTTCTATTTACCACTCCATATAATGTAGACGCTGGTAAAAATGGAATTTGGTTTTCAATTGCAAAGTCAAGTCTGTCTTCGGGCGAGGATTGTGATAACTTTTCAAATTCTGGCTGAGTATTATGGCAACTTGTACAGCTAAAATGTTTGCTTTGTCTCTTGTTGATAAGTTCCATTTCACTTAAGATATTCCCTTTAAAAACAATATCTTTTCCTAGTGCTGCTAGTTTTGAATCTGGAGTTTTTATATAATGAGGTTTAGGTTTTTGACCTAGGATAATTAATAAATCCTCTACGCGTGTATTAGAATCTATATCTATAAAATGAGTTGGAGAGCTAAAGGAACTCATTGAAACAATAAAGGTTATAACTATAGATGTTATAAGAAGCATCGCTTTCATGCTATTCTAACATCCCTTTTGCAACCCAGCATTCTATTATTCTTATCTCTGAAGCCGGAAGTTTATCTTCATTTTTAGGCATATTTATACAACCGTTTCCATGGTTAATTGAACATCTAAAAGTATTATTGTTTTCCGCTTCAACTACACCGGCATAAGTGTCGAGATTAACTCCATCTTGAGCAGAACCTTTACCATGGCATCCCTTCAACGCACAGTTTGTTTTTAATATGGGTCGAATATTATTAGTATAGGTGAGCGTATCAAAAATTTCGCATGTGGCTAAATCCGGTAAAGGAAATTCTGCTTTTTCACCTGTACAGCTCGGAGTTAGAGTAATAATAAGTATAAAAAAAACTAGACCAGTAGTGTATATAAATAACTTCATAATTGATACAAATTTATAAATACGAGTGTCATTAACAGATAAAAACTAGTTTTTATCTGTTAAATGCTTAATTTTTATCGTTTAGAGTTCCCATAACCTACTGTAAATCAGATTAATATTTTTTTAAAAGATTTTATAGCTTTACAGAGTTCGTAAGTATTGAGCAACTGGCGAACAATTGGTTTCAATAAGTAAGTTAAACCCAAATGTTTTGCAACATTTGGGTTTTTTTGCTCTAAATATTTAAAACGAGTTGGTTTCTTTGATTTATTTTACGGAAAACAAACTCCATTGATTAGGATTAGCTTCGCTGATCATGTCTTGTCAAAGGTCGAAATACCAGTCCAACCACTACGTGGTCTTGGACTTTTTTTTATCCTCAAACTCGAACTGCGTTCGGTTCTTCCCAAACTCGAACTTTGTTCGGTTCTTCCCAAACTCGAACTTTGTTCGGTTCTTCAAAACTCGAACTTCGAAGTTGGATTAGCTTCGCTGATCATGTCTTGTCAAAGGTCGAAATACCAGTCCAACCACTACGTGGTTTTGGACTTTTTTTTATCCTCAAACTCGAACTGCGTTCGGTTTTCGGAGTAAAAAAAAGTCCAACCAAATAAATTTGGTTGGACTGTTATCCTCTGTGACCCCGACAGGATTCAAACCTGTAACCGTCAGAGCCGAAATCTGATATTCTATTCAGTTGAACTACGGGGCCATTAATATGCGACAAAGTTAATACTTATATCATACTATATGTCGAACCTTAGTATATTTGTCAAAATATAAATTACCATGCCATTACAAGCCAAAAAATCAATTGAATCATTAACGGTAATGAACGAATTAGTTCTTCCTAACGACACTAACACCTTAAACAATTTAATGGGTGGAAGGCTGCTTCACTGGATGGATATTGCTGCTGCAATGGCCGCTCAGCGACATTCTAACAGAATTGTTGTAACCGCTTCTGTAAACAACGTGTCTTTTAAAGAGCCTATTGCATTAGGGAATGTTGTGAATATGGAGGCTAAAGTAACTCGCTCTTTCAACTCTTCAATGGAGGTGCATATAATAGTTCATGCTGAAAACATTCCAATGAACCGAAAAATCAAATCAAATGAAGCATTCTATTCATTTGTTGCGGTAGATCAAACAGGAAGACCAATTGAAGTTCCTGCAGTTATTCCAGAATCTGAAGAAGAAAAACTTTTATATGCTGGGGCATTAAGACGTCGTCAACTTAGATTGATACTTGCTGGTAAAATGAAGCCAGAAGAAGCTGGAGAACTTAAAGCTTTATTTGTTTAACTTATAAGCCACCCATTTGGCAAATTTTGTCAAATTCTTCTTTAGTAACTGGCATGACGCTTAATCTACTTTGCCTAATGATTGCCATGTTCTCCAAAAACGGTTCTTCCTTAATTTGCTTAAGTGTAACTGGTTTATTTAAAGCTTGTTTATGTTTTAAATCTACAGCTACCCATCTATCATCCTCAGTTGTTGGGTCTTGGTAATGCTCTTTAATAATTTCCGCTATTCCAACAACCTCTTTTCCTTCATTGCTGTGGTAAAATAAAACGAGATCTTGCTCCTTCATTCCACGAAGATGTAGCCTTGCAGCATAGTTTCTTACTCCATCCCAAAATGTTGAGCCATCTTTAACAAATTGACTCCAAGAATACTTAAACGGTTCTGACTTTACTAACCAATGGTTCATTATACAGTTTTTTTCAAAGGTGTAGATCTTGCGACTTAATTGCAAGTCTTATTTAAATCTAAGCTTTTTGGCACATTATTAGCAATTTTACTACAATGAATCAGAAATTAATACTTTAAACATAGAATTAGATAGCCTATTAGAAAGAATTGTGGCTATCAAAAAACATTTAAAGAATTTGATTTAGTGACCAAGCTTCGGCTTTAGCGTTAAAGTGGGGCTTAAATAATGCCCATACTTCCTTAAAAAGACTTCCGTGTCTATATTCGTCTAAGTCCTCTTCGGTGTTCCAATAACTGTAAGTAAAATAGATAGTTGGATTATTTACATCTTGTAAAATGTCTAATTTTGAACACCCTTTACTTTTCTCAATAAATGGTTTGTATTTTGCAACAATCCCTTCAAATTCAGCTCTTGAAGAGTCTTTTATCTCTAATTTAACTACTCTTTTTATCATGAAAAATCACAAGTTATTGTATCCCCTATTTTTAAACCTAAAAGCTCATTTGCTTTACCTTCGTTAATAGCAATTTCTAAATGTCCTGCTTTTCCAAATAAACTTAAACGCTCTCCTGTAGTAACATCATTATAAAGTCTGCTTATTGTTGAAATTACATCACTCCTTCTAAAAGAAATAGTACACTCACGATTGGCTTTTATTCGGTCAAAATCTTCTTTTAAAATATTGGTAATTAAATTACCGTAAACATCTACATAGATTACAAATCCTCTAATTAAGTCGGAGGTAACAACCGCTTTAAGTGATATTTTTTCTTGAATTTTATGAGCTTCTTCACCTATTGATTTAAGCTTGGGCGACTTATAAAGTTTCGTAGCCGCTGGAATCATAAACTCCATTAATGGATTTAGACTTGGTTTACATCCTTTTAACTCAACTGCAGCAATATTTTTAGTATCAAAAATAAGTGGTAATAAGCCATTATCTGGAGCAATAAAAAATTGTTCGTTATGTTCAATAGCCAAGATTGTACCAATTGTGTTTAAACCTGCGCCCACATCAATTATATGAATGGATTTTTCAGGGAAATTAGGATAACTATTACGAATAAAATAGGCCGCTTCGTTCAAATTAAAAGGCATTACGTTATGACTAATGTCTATAACTTTAGCCTGCGGAACCAATTTAGCAATTAAGCCCTTGGCCGCTCCTACCGAAAAATCGGTTAAACCCAAATCTGTACACAAACTAAGTATCGACATTTATAAGGTGGATTTTCCTTTTCAGTTGGAAATATCCTTACTTTTGGTTTCAAATATAAATATAACAATCACTACAACTTCACAAGTTTGAATGAACTTATAATTTCTTTAGAAAACACCAGTGTTTCTGCACTCTGGGGAGTCAACAATGAAAATTTCACTGCCCTGAAACAATTTTTCCCAAAACTAAAATTAGTTACAAGGGGAAGTTTGTTAAAAGCATATGGTAATGATGGCGAATTGATTGAATTTGAAAAGACTTTTTTAAAAATAAAAGAGGCAGTAAACAAATACAATAAACTTGAATCTAAAATTTTAGAAGAAATTGTTGGTCAAACTGAAGTTGCAGAAAAAGCAGAGGTTGTTAGCGATAAAGACGATGTAATAGTTTATGGCTCCAAAGGAAATACCATAAAAGCACGTACTGCCAATCAATTAAAAATGGTTAAAAGTGCTGACCAGAACGATATTATTTTCGCAATTGGCCCAGCAGGTACTGGTAAAACATATACCGCAGTAGCCATGGCTGTAAGAGCCTTGAAAAACAAACAAGTAAAGCGTATAGTGCTAACTAGACCAGCAGTTGAAGCTGGTGAAAATTTAGGATTCTTACCCGGTGATTTAAAAGATAAGATTGATCCTTATTTGCGCCCGTTGTACGATGCACTGGATGATATGATTCAACCTGAAAAGTTAAAATACTTTCTTGAAAATAGAATTATAGAAATTGCACCTCTTGCTTTTATGCGCGGCCGAACCTTAGATCATGCATTTGTTATATTAGATGAGGCTCAGAACACTACCGATTTGCAGTTAAAAATGTTTTTAACTCGAATGGGTCCTGATGCAAAATTTGTTTTAACTGGCGATATTACTCAAATCGATTTACCTTTGAAGCAGCAATCAGGTTTGGTAAATGCAGTAAACATTCTTGATAAAATAAAAGGCATTGATATTATTAAATTAACTGCTTCAGATGTTGTAAGGCATAAGTTAGTAGCTAAAATCATTAAAGCATATTCATAATGAGTGGAATAACCCAAACCAATTTCAATTTTCCTGGGCAAAAAAAAGTCTATCATGGCAAAGTAAGAGATGTTTACTTTATAAATAACTATGTGGTTATGATAGCTTCAGACCGTATTTCTGCATTTGATCATATATTACCTAAACCAATTCCTTTTAAAGGTCAGGTTTTGAATCAAATTGCAGCTAAATTTTTGGAATCAACAAAGGACATAATACAAAATTGGGTAATTGAAGTTGTAGACCCAAATGTTACTATTGGTCACGCTTGTGATGCGATTCCTATTGAAATGGTAGTAAGAAACTACCTTGTAGGCCATGCATGGCGGGAATACAAGTCTGGTAAGCGTAAACTTTGTGGTGTTTCATTGCCTGATGGACTTAAAGAAAATGATAAGCTTCCTAATCCAATTATTACCCCAGCTACCAAAGCTGAAGAAGGTCATGATGAAGACATTTCTAGAGAAGATATAATTGCCCAAGGCTTGGTACCAGAAAAACTTTATAATGAAATGGAAAAAGTAACATTTCAACTGTTTGAACGCGGCACTGAAATGGCAAATAGTCAAGGACTTATTCTTGTAGACACTAAGTATGAATTTGGTTTAAACAATGGAAAATTAATGCTCATTGATGAAATTCATACACCAGATAGTTCTCGCTATTTTTATTTTGAAAACTACCAATCAAATCAAGAAAAGGGGCTTCCTCAAAAACACTTGAGTAAAGAATTCGTTAGAGAATGGCTTATTAGCAACAATTTTCAGGGATTAGAAGGACAAACAATGCCGGATTTTCCAGAAAATGTTGTTGAAAGCATTAGCGAACGGTACATAGAGCTTTATGAGCAAATTACCGGAATGCCATTTAAAAAGGTCATTGATAACCATCCGTTAAAAAGAATAGAAAACAATATTCGAAAATATGTATTAGGTCAAACAGTTGTATAATAACTTAAAAAAAGTTAAATTTATATAACTTAGTTTATTCGATTATGAAATTTACAATAGATAAAAAAGAAAGACACACTATATTTAAACTTGATGAACAGAAATTAAATTCTGTTAATGCACCAATTTTAAAATCTGAATTGATTTTATTAAATACAGAAGGGTTTAAAAATATTATACTAGACTTGAACGAAGTAGCTTATAGCGATTCGAGTGGACTAAGCTCGTTACTGGTTGGCAATAGACTATGTTCTAGTTCAGGTGGCTCGCTAGTTATATGTAATTTACAACCTGCTGTTGAGAAATTAATCACCATCTCTCAATTAGATAATGTTTTAAACATTGTGCCTACTACCCAAGAAGCGGAGGATTTTGTGATGATGGAGGAAGTAGCGCGAGAATTTGATACTAAAAGCGAGTAAAAATATTATATGACATTCGAGGTTACTATTCTCGGCAGTAACTCCTCATTACCAACTAAAACCAGGAACCCATCTTCCCAGGTACTGAATATCAACGACAATTTATTTTTAATTGATTGTGGCGAAGGAACCCAGGTTCAACTTCTAAAACAAAATATTAAGAAAAACCGAATTGAGCACATTTTCATTTCTCATTTGCATGGCGATCATTACTTAGGGTTAATTGGTTTAATCCAATCTATGCACCTTATGGGAAGAACTAAAGCTATTCAGCTCTACGGTCCACCCGAACTAAAAGAAATTATTGATATTCACTTAAAGCATTCTAGAACTCAGTTGAATTACGAGCTTGTATTTCACCCTACTCAAGCGAACTCACCAGAGGTAATTTACGAGACACCTAGTTTAATAGTAGAGACCATTATTTTGGATCATAGAATACCTTGTACTGGCTTTTTATTTAAGGAAAAAGAAAAGGGTATCAGATTAAACAAAGGGGCCTTAGAGGTTCATGAAGTAGGTAATCATTATATCCATCTTTTAAAACAAGGAAATGACTTTGAAAAGCCCGATGGCACTATAATTCCAAACAATGTTTTCACTAAAGAACCCAACCCTGCATTGTCTTATGCTTATTGTTCAGATACCGCGTACAAGGAAAGTAATGTTGAGCAACTAAAAAACGTTGATTTAATGTATCATGAAGCCACATTCTTACACGAAATGTTGGACAGAGCTAAAATGACAAAACACAGCACTGCGAAAGAAGCAGCTACTATTGCAAACATGTGTGGAGTAAGAAAACTGTTAATTGGCCATTTCTCTGCTCGATATAACGATTTGACTCCTTTGCTTGATGAAGCAAAAGAAACTTTCGAAAACACTTTCTTAGCAATTGAAGGGGAAACCTTTAGCGCGTTATAAGTTTTGGTAAAGAAGTTTGAATTAGTAAAGAAATAATGGCTCCCAAAATACTTTTAATTACCCCACCTAGTAAAAATGGGTATACTCCGTAACTATAAGCGTTCTCTGCTCCTATTTTAGTACTTAGCATAAGAAACCCACAAAATACGATTATAGCGGTGCCAATAAGCATTAACATAAAATGATGAAGAAATACCGCCTTTATTCCTTTTTTACTCCTATAACCAGTAAATATTACTCCTGGTATAAATCCTAAAATAAATCCACCAGTATTTCCCGTTATTTTCTCCAATCCACTGGTTCCATTTGCAAAAACAGGTAATCCTATTATTCCTAGAATAATATAAGCTAGCACTACAAAAGCACCCTTTTTAGGACCAAGAAAAAATCCCGTTAGTAAAACTGCAAAAGTTTGCCCTGTTATTGGGATATTCAAATTGGACAGAGGTATTGTAAATGAAACTTGTGCCATAAGGCATATTACAAAAACAAAAAACAAAGCTATTCCGATGTTTTTTAAGTAGGTATGTTTTAAATAAGACATTTTCTAAACAATAATTTGGTTGTATTGGACTTATAATTGCGATGAATATACAAAAGCAAAAAACATAAGAATAATTATAACCCTAATATTAGTAAGGTTTTTGGTAGGGTGCTCAGGAGGAGCTGCTGTAAAAGCAAAAGAAGAAGAGCAAAAATTTGACAGTATTTCTACCGAAATGGACCAAGGTTTAGAGGAGATTGAAACTGTAGTAGAAAATTCTGTAGACAAAGCAGATGAAGGTGAAGAAGTAGAATAGGCATTACTGCCTGAAAGTGAAGATGATTAACAGAACTAAAAAGGGTGTATCAAATAATACACCCTTTTTAGTTAAGAAAGTGCCCCTATTAGCTTAGGTAGAATAATAATAATTGCAATTATTACCGCACAAATAGAAGTAACAAGGACTGCTCCAGCAGCAATATCTTTCACAACTTTTATTGCAGGGTGCGTTTCAGAAGTGACATGATCAGCCAATTTTTCTATAGCAGAATTTATATATTCTGTGGCGATTACCATCCCAAAACAAATTACCACAATTGCCCATTCTGTAGAGTTTAGATTTAAAACCATACAAAGTAATGAAGTCAACATTACTATCAATAAATGTCTTCTTAAATTTTTCTCCCTTTTAAAACCTATTTTAAGGCCATTTAGGGCACATTTGAAACTAAAAATCATCTCTTTCATATTATCCGTAGAAATTGCAGTACATTCGTAACTTTCAATAATTTGAAGATAAGAAAATGAAAATTCAATTAACAATTTTAACTATTGCAACAGTAATATTTTCTAGTTGCAATACACGAGAAAAATCAAAAACTATGTCCCTTACAACGGAAATCGATTCAGTAAGCTACAGCTTAGGTGTTACCGTAGGTGAAAACTTAATGAGTCAAGGTCTTGACACCTTGAACGCTGATGCCTTTGCAAAAGCTTTAAATGATGTATTTAATAAAAGTGATTACGCAATTGATCGCGAAGAATGCAATAATTTAATTCAAACGTTTTTTTCTGAAATTCAAAACAAATCTTTAGCAGTAAATACTGATAAAGGCATTAAGTTTTTAGAAGAAAATGCTAAAAAAGAAGGTGTAACTACTCTACCTAGTGGATTACAATACGAAGTTCTTAAAGAAGGATCTGGTGCTTCTCCAGAATTAGAAAGTGAAGTAACAACTCATTACCATGGTACATTAATAGACGGTACTGTATTTGATAGTTCGGTAGATAGAGGTGAGCCAATCTCTTTTCCTGTTAACGGAGTTATAAAAGGATGGACTGAAGCGTTACAACTAATGAATGCTGGTTCAAAATGGAAACTTTACGTTCCTTCTGACTTAGCTTATGGACCAAGAGGTGCAGGTGGTGCAATAGGACCAAATGAAACATTAATATTTGAAGTTGAGTTAATCTCTTTCAAATAATTTAAACTAAATTTTTGAAAAGCCTTTGGACTATGTCTAAGGGCTTTTTTTATGCCAAGTTTTTTATTGTAAAAACTAGAAACTTGAGATAAATTAAATTTCTTCTTTTAACCATTAACTAATACACGCTATTGTTTAACTTTCAACTGAATTACTAATTAACCTCACACAAACACCTAAACCCCAACCACTGTTGCGGTCCTTTATACTCTTGAATAAGGTCAGTAATAAACTCTTCTGTATCTTTCCAGCTCAAACCAATTGCCTCATAAGGCTCTGCTGTCATTTCTGATACATTAAATGGATAATGAACAAACTTACCTTTGTCTTTTTTAGTAACTATTATTGGAAAAGTTCTAACGCCAGTGCTTGTAAGCTCTCTAGCCTTCATAGACTTTAGATTAAGGAAATTTGCCTTACTCCATTCATCTGCTGTTGGAAGTCTAAAATTTACTTCTTCAAAATACTTCTTTCTGTCTTTCTCATCTTCCGAACCGAATGCATAAGTCAACATTAACATATCACTTTTCCATCGGCAATATAATTTTGCCTGTTGCATTGTAACATTCACCATAGGATACTGATAAAACTCTTGGTGGGTGTAATAAAAATAGGTTGGATTCGCTCCTATTATTCCTAACTCTTTTGAAATAGCTGCTTTTTTTATCAGTTCTTTATCTACCCATTGCGAGGTCCCAGTTAATAGCATTCTTCCTATATCGGTATTTGCTAAATTATATTTTGGGATATTTTTTAGTGAATCACTTAATTTAACCGACCACAAAGTTTTAACACTAGTAACAAATTCATTGTACTGGTAGGAGTTTACCGGCACTTGGTCGATATACTTTCCTGGTTCAACGTAAACGGTACCAGAAGGAGCCTCTCGTTTTTTAGGACTAAAACTAACTAATGATGGCACTAATAAGCAAATGAACAAAAAAGCTATACTGATTTTCATAGTTTGAAATTTATTTCGAAAGGTAATTAATCTAAGTGATTTTAAAAATTCTTAACATACCCCATAATTATTTGACACCTTTGTATGAATTGGTTTAAAACATCAAACTAAAAACCAATCTTGAATTTATCTCTAAAATAAATTATCATAAAAATGAACAAAGTAAGAGCCTACGCCCCAGCAACTGTAGCCAATTTGGCTTGTGGCTTTGATTCATTGGGCTTGGCAATTGACAGCCCCGGAGATATTATTGAAGTATGTAAAAATGATACTGGAGAGTTAAAAGTTCTTTCTCAACTCAACAATATAAATTTACCCCTAGCGGTTGACCAAAATGTATGTTCTGTCGCCATTGAATCTTTTAGAAAGGCATTTAATCCAACTCAAGGATACACAATTACAATGGTTGATAAAATCAATCCTGGTAGTGGAATTGGTTCTAGTGCTGCAAGTGCCGTTGCTGCTGTATATGCAGTAAATAAGTTAGAAGGTGAGCCATTTACCAAACTTCAATTAATGCCTTTTGCTTTAGATGGTGAAGCCGTTGCCTCTGGAGCAATTCATGCTGATAATATAGCAGCTTGTATGTTTGGTGGAATAATATTAATTCGTGAAAATCAACCATTAGACATAGTGCATTTGCCAGTTCCTAATTCTCTTTATTGTACGGTCTTTTATCCAAATTTGAAGATTAACACGAAAGAATCTCGAGCTGCTCTTAGCAAAACAGTCGACTTGTCAAAAGCTGTTCAAAATAGTGCTAATTTAGCTTCGTTTGTTCATGCCTTGCATACATCTGACTACGAGTTAATAAAACGTTCTGTCAAAGATGTTTTGGTTGAACCACAAAGAAAGCAGTTTATTAAAGGCTTTGATCAAGTTAAAAACGACGCTCTAAAAAATAACGCATTGGCATTTAGCATTTCTGGTTCTGGACCTTCAGTTTTTGCACTTTCCAATTCTAAAGAAACAGCATCTGCACTAGTAAATGTTATGCGTGTTTCCTTTTTAAAAGTAAATATTGAAGGAAAAGGATATTTCTCCTCAATAAATCAAAAAGGTGCTGTAATTATCTAGAATCTGAAACCAATGGTAACAGTGTTTGCCAAATCAGTGTATTTGTAATCTACGGTTGGACGTGTTCCATCTTCTAATGCATAAGGAGCATAACTGCCATTTGAAACTGTATATACCGAAGCGAAGTCTAAATACATATCGCTAGGAAATTTTATTCCAAATCCACCTGTATAATAATTTCTACTTAAATCTACTGAAGTAGAAAGCGGGTTTCCATAGTTTGCATACCCTGCTCTTAAAGCAACAGGCCCTATTCTATATTCACCCCCTAAGCGTAGGTTAATTGCATCTCCAAAAAGACTATTAATATCACTGTTTTGCTCTCCAATAAATTCTGTAAAATCATTCAAATCAGTTGACAATGAAGTATTGCCGTACTTTAAATATTCAACATCTGCTGAAATAAAGCCTCTTTTCCCGAAAAACACCGCCATACTTCCAGTATATCTTGCTGGCGTTTTTAAGTAGTACTCAAAAAATCCAATAAATGGTTGTGATTGTTGAAAATTGCCACCAGAATCACTTACCGAACTTAAAGAAAACTCTGAACGTTCATTAATTAAATACTGTGTGGATGACTGTGCGCTTAAGCCAAATCTTAACATATCAACTGGCCTTACAATTAACCCTACTTTTATGTTTGCTCCTGCCCCACTTAGTGTTAAGGCTTGGTCTACATCAAATTTTTCTAAACCATTTGCTGGATCATTAATATTTGTTTCACTGTACTCTAAATTCTGTCTAAAACTAAGGCTCGATATTCCAATTGAAGTCCCTAAATAAACAGCGTTGCTTATATTAGTCCCAAAACTTAAGCCGAAATCACTTTGATAGCCTCTATTTCTAATTGACTCAGATTGGAAATTACCACCTGTTGTTGTAGCAACAAATTCCTCTGGAATGGTGTCGTAATTCATTATATAAGCTAAAAATGCAACCGAATCAATAGCCCCTAATTCATTATTTGATAAAGACACATTTCCATTTTGAGCAAATAGCTCGGCCATTGAACTGAAATCATTTTTACCGCCATAGGTAAAGTTGCGGTCAAAATTATTGTTTCGAGTGTATCCCAAACCAAAGGTGAAACTGGTAAAGCCATTTGTTACATCCTTACCGGCATAGGTGCGATTTAGTTTAGTAAATACTACACCAAAACTGTTCACATCAAATTCTGTTCTAGATCGGTTTTGAATGCCTCCAAAATAATTTGTTTCAGCAGAGTTAACACTTATTTGTGGCGAAATACTAGCATCACCACCTCGGTAAAACCCTAGTCCCGCTGGGTTGCCTGTTATATTACTTAGGTCTGCACCTATTGAATATTGCGAACCAGCCATAGCCTGAATTCTTGCAGATCCGGAAATACCTGTATTGGCAAATCTAAGTGCATCTTCAGTTAGTTGCGCGAATGCAGCTATCGCATTAACACCAATTATTATCGCTGTTATAATTGTTATTCTAAACTTTTCCATAATTATCTCCCTCTTGAAGGCATAGACCTTGATGGTGAAGGCGAACTGGTTTTCCCAGACCCACCTGAACTTCTAGTTGTACCACTACTTCGCTGAGAACCTCCTCCTGAACTTCTAACATTCCCACTACTACGTTGGGTACCGCCACTTGGTCGGGTTGCAGTTCTATTTGGAGTTGATCTGGTTGGTGTTGACCTTATGTTTTTAGCTGGTTGCTGTTTTGCTGGAGTATAGTTTCTATTGGTGCTTTTTACCGTACTTGAATTCCGTGTTGGAGTATACGACCTATTATTACTAGTGTTTTGTACAGGAACATTATTTCTACTATTCGAAACACCAGGCCTTACATACCCTGTACCTCTTGCCGGAACATTTGAACGGGCTGGAGCACTTTTTACACCACCATTGCTTGGCGAAGCTTTACCATTGTTACTTGGAACAGTTTCTCTTCTAGAAGGAACTGCGCTGCCATTTCTAGTCGGTATATTACTTCCTCCTTCATATCTTGAAGGTGCTGTAGGTTTTGTGGCGGGACTTGGGGATACATTTCCACCTCTATTTGTTGGTGTTGATCTACTCGGTAATGTTCTTGCAGGACTCGCACTTGGCGTTGCTTTTCCCGAACTTCCTGTTCTATTTGGTGTTGTTGAAACATTACCACGAGCTGGTAAATTTGGTCTTGTACTTGTGTTGTTTTTACCAGAGTTAGTTGGTTGAGTGGTTTTTCCACTTCCTCTATCCATTGATTGTACACGAGATACTGCAGAACCTCTACTTCCACCGTTACTTAAAACAGCTCCTCCACCTCTATCGTACCTTGTTCCTACATAAGTATTTGAGTTACGGTTTCCACCTCCTGAGTAGTTATCATTGTTTCCTCCACCATATCTTGAACCATTATGTCCATTGTGGTTATTATTATGATTTCCGTAACCGCCATAAACAGGATAATTATAATATGGGCTATAGTAAACACTTGGATAGAAAAATGGATCATAGTATCCATAAGAACCGTAAAAGTTCCCATATCCAATTCCGAAACCATAGTTAAATGAAAGTCCCCAATTCCAGCCACTGTAATTATCGTAAATTAATCCTACGCCTGTATTTGGTCCATAAAATCGGTTTAATCTATTGGCATAACCATATGTTCTATAAAAATTATCATCGTCATAGTAATTATTGGTAACATATGTCTCTCCGTTTCCAGATGAATAATTATTGCTTGAATAGTCTTGAGGTTGCTCTTCTAAATATCCTTGAGGATTACCAGAGTTGCTATATTGACTTTCATCATTCTTTTTCCATTCAGAATAGTTGAAATTTTCTGTGTTCTTGTTTTTTGTATAACGTTCATCATCTTGAGGAATGATTTCACCCTCAGTAAGCTTTTCAGCGTCCACTGCTTCATTAATTGTATTGGCATTTTCTTGCTTCGCATCAGCAAGTGAATAATAAGTATCGTCCTCATAAACATAAGATGAAGTTGTACATGCTGCAAGTAACAATGTTAATATAAACGATATGTAAACTAAATTTTTCATCTTTCTGCTCTTTTGTATAGGATAACAATGCTTCAAAAACGTTTAAAAAGCTACCTTTGTTTCCTTCCTATAAGTTACGAAATCTTTAACAAAAATCGTAATTCATTAATAAGTAGACAACGAAAATGGCAAAAGGTTTAACTAGTCGAGAACAAGATTATTCACAGTGGTATAATGAGCTAGTAGCAAAGGCAGATTTGGCTGAGCATACCGATGTTAGAGGCTGTATGGTTATAAAACCATATGGTTATTCTATATGGGAAAAAATGAAATCTGTTTTAGATGATATGTTCAAAGAAACTGGACATAGCAACGCTTATTTCCCTTTATTTATCCCAAAATCTTATTTCTCTAAAGAAGCTTCTCATGTTGATGGATTTGCCAAAGAATGTGCCGTTGTTACTCATTACAGACTAAAAACAGGCGAAAACGGTGAAATTGAAGTGGATGAAACGGCTAAACTTGAAGAAGAATTAATTGTACGCCCTACTTCCGAAACAATTATTTGGAGAACCTATAAAGGTTGGATTCAATCGTACAGAGATCTTCCTATTCTAGTAAATCAATGGGCTAATGTTGTCCGCTGGGAAATGCGTACACGTTTATTTCTTCGAACTGCTGAATTTTTATGGCAAGAAGGTCATACTGCCCACGAAACAAGAAAAGAAGCAGAAGCTGAAACAAAGCAAATGATTGAAGTATATGCCAATTTTGCTGAAAAATGGATGGCTATGCCTGTTTTGCAAGGGCATAAAACAGAATCAGAACGGTTTGCCGGAGCTTTAGACACTTTATGTATAGAGGCATTAATGCAAGACGGAAAAGCACTTCAAGCTGGAACTAGTCACTTTTTAGGACAAAATTTTGCAAAAGCATTTGAAGTTCAATTTGCCAACAGAGAGGGAAAATTAGAACATGTTTGGGCAACTTCTTGGGGTGTATCTACGCGATTAATTGGAGCTTTAATAATGGCACATTCAGATGATCAAGGACTTGTTTTACCTCCAAAATTAGCACCAATACAGGTTGTAATCGTTCCAATTTTCAAAAACGACGAAGAACTAGAGGAAATATCTAATAAGTTAGAGCCTATCCTAAAAGAATTTAAAGACTTTGGGATTTCTGTGAAATTTGATAAACGTGATACACAAAGACCAGGTTTTAAATTTGCAGAGTATGAAATGAAAGGTATTCCAGTTCGTTTAGCAATTGGAAAACGTGATCTTGACAATGATACAATTGAAGTTGCTAGACGAGACACCAAAGAAAAATCATCTCACAGTATAAACGGAATTGCCACATTGGTGAAGAATCTTTTAGATGAAATTCAGGAAAACATCTACAAAAAAGCTTTTGACTTTAGAACTGCAAATTCATTTAAAGCAGATAGCTATGAAGAATTTATTGATATCTTAGATAATAAAGGGGGGTTTGTATACGCTCACTGGGATGGCACTTCCGAAACCGAAGAAAAAATTAAAAAAGAATGTAAAGCGACCATTCGATGTATACCATTTGATCAAGAAAAAGAAGAAGGTAAGTGTATTATTACTGGTAAGCCAAGTAAAGGGCGTGTAGTATTTGCAAAAGCATATTAATATGGAAAATAAGAAATACGAACGTATTATTGATTTGTTAAAAACAAAGTCATGTGCTAAACAAAAAGCATATAACAATGCAATTGAACAATTTGCCGTATTTAAGCAACACTTAAGTGAATATTCTGAAAAGATTATTAAAGATATAGGAGGTGCCAATGAAAAAATTGATGTCTATTTTAAGGACATAAACGAGTTTGAAGCTGAACTTAAATTTGCTGGTGATGTGTTAATTTTTAGTCTTCAAACCAATATTTTCCATTTTGAACCCAAACATGAAGTAAATCAACTTGATTACGTCAAAAACGATCCATCACTAGGTTATTGTGCATTAATTCAAGTTTACAATTTTTTGGGTGATACCGTTAAATACAACAGGTCGCAAGATGTTGGTTATTTAATTGGTCGAATATTTTTGAATAGACAAAATCACTTTTTTGTTGAAGGGAAAAGAGAATTGGGTTTTTTGTACAATGACTTTGATAAGGCGGAGTTCAACTCGGTTTATATGAAGGCAATTATTGAAGCTACAATTGAGTATGCTATTGATTTTGAATTGTATTCACCACCATACCAAGACGTACAACTTGTTACTTATGAGGAAAAACAATTTCATAGCATTAATGCTGGAATGAAAACTGGTAAACGATTAGGTTTTCAATTTAACAGCGAAGATTCTATTAGTTAATGAATACTTCAATCGAAAAATCTAAGGAAACAACTCTTCCAATTATGGAACAGTTTTATACTGTTCAAGGAGAAGGAATGCATCAGGGAACTGCTGCTTACTTCATCCGATTAGGTGGTTGTGATGTAGGATGTATCTGGTGCGATGTTAAAGACAGTTGGGATGCCTCAGTTCATCCACAAAAAACCGTTAAAGAAATTGTAGCTGATGCCAAAAAGCACCCTTCAAAAATTGTTGTAATTACTGGTGGTGAACCATTAATGTATGACTTAACTGAGTTATGTCAAGCGTTACATGATAGTGGGTTTAAAACACATATCGAAACATCAGCTGCTTACGAGATGTCGGGCGCATGGGAATGGATTTGTGTCAGCCCCAAAAAATTTAAAGCTCCTAAACCTGAAGCACTTAAACAGGCTCACGAGCTAAAAGTTATTGTTTATAATAAAGCTGATTTAAACTGGGCCACTGCTTTTGAGTCGAAGGTTAACAAACAGTGCGCATTATATCTGCAGCCTGAATGGGATAAAATGGAAGTTATGATGCCGTTAATAATTGAATTTGTAAAAGCCAATCCACATTGGAAAATCTCATTACAATGCCATAAATTCATGAATATCCCTTAATTTGAGCCAATTATATACTTCTTATGCAAAAAATAACACTTTCCCTTCTATTTTTATTCATCAGCTTAGTGTTGTTTGGACAAGACAAAAATTATTCAACCTCCTCTAGAAAAGCAATCAAGCTTTATAAAGAAAGTTATGAGTATTTAAACTTGCGTCAAGCTGGAAAAGGAATCAATATTCTAGAGAAAGCTTTAAATATTGATGACCAATTTATTCAAGCACAGCTACGCTTGGCGGATTTATACAACATGACTGGCCAAGTTGAAAGGGCTAAAACGGCCTATAAAAGAGTTGTTGCCTTAAGTCCCGAATTTCAGAAAAAGCCATACATGGAACTTGGAAAATATTACTTTGTAGAATCACAATACGATACCGCTAAGATTTATTTTCAACGCTATTTAGCTTTTGATAAAGTTTTTGGTCAAAATAAACGCTTGGCTAATTTACTTCTTGCTAGCTGTGATTTTGCCAAAAATGCCATGGCAAATCCAGTTCCTTTTAATCCAAAAAATTTAGGACCCAATGTTAACAGTCCTTTTTCCGAATATTTACCTACCATTACCGCCGATGGTCAAACCTTAATTATTACGCGTAAAACTGAAAAAGGGGAAGATTTTTTCTTTAGTAAAAGCAAGGAAAACAACGAGTGGTCTATGATGAATCCTGTTCCGGGTGGAATTAACACTCCATTAAATGAAGGAGCGCAATGTATCTCTGCAGACGGTCAATTACTGTTTTTTACAGGTTGCAATCGTACCGATGGACTTGGTCGTTGTGATATTTACGTTTCTGTTTTTGATGGAAAGCAGTTTGGGGATCCATTTAATCTAGGTTTTCCAGTAAATAGCTTAGCATGGGAATCACAACCTTCTTTTTCTTCTGACGGAAAAACGCTTTATTTCGCAAGTGACAGACCTGAAGGATTTGGGAAAATTGATATCTGGCAAACTACGCTAACGGATGAAGGTTGGACACCACCAAAAAATTTAGGTCCAGCTATTAACACCGAAGAAGATGAAATTAGCCCATTCATTCACCCAGATAATCAAACCCTATATTTTGCATCAAATGGACGTGTAGGAATAGGAAATAGAGATGTTTATTATTCTAGGTTAGATACCAGAGATTCGTTTTGGACAAAGGCTGTGAATATTGGTTATCCAATTAATACAGTGAATGAAGAAAGTAGTTTAATTGTTAGTTTGGACGGAAAAACAGCCTATTTTGCCTCATCAGGATCATCTGGAGGAAATAATCTTGACTTATTTTCATTCGAATTGTATCCAGAAGCTCGCCCACAACGAGTGACTTATGTAAAAGGTACTGTTTACGATAAAGAAACTGCTGATATTTTACAGGCTGAATTTGAATTAATAGACATTGAAACTGGTCAGATTATAATGAAGTCTAAAACCAGTAAATACACTGGAGAGTTTTTAGTTTGTTTAAATGTTGGAAAAAACTATTTACTAAATGTATCTAAAGAAGGCTATCTTTTTTATTCCGATAATTTCTTGTTAACCACAAACATTAGCGACAAGCCTTTTTTACTGAATATTCCATTGCAATCCATTAAGGTTGGTGAAAGTGTAGTACTAAAAAACATATTTTTTGATATTGATAGTTACAACTTAAAAGATGAATCAAAAATTGAGCTAAACAAACTGGTAACTTTTATGCTTCAAAACCCGAAAATGAAAATTGAAATAGCAGGACATACTGACTCTGATGGAGACGATGCATATAACCTAAAACTTAGCGCAAATAGAGCTAGGTCAGTTGTGCAATATTTAACTCAATACGAAATAGAGTCTGAAAGATTAACAAGTAAGGGTTACGGTGAAACAGTTCCTTTAGCTACGAACGAAAGTAAAGAAGGCAAGGCTAAAAACCGACGTACGGAATTTACAATTTTGAGCTTCTAAGCAATTGCTTCTCTAATTCTAACTAATTTCTTTAAAAGCACTTCTAAGTTATCAAGTGCTAACATATTTGCACCGTCGCTCTTCGCTATAGCAGGATTTGGATGAGTTTCAATAAACAACCCATCACAACCAACTGCAATAGCCGCTTTGCCAATAGTTTCAATAAGCTCAGGCTTTCCCCCTGTAACACCAGAAGATTGATTAGGTTGCTGCAAACTATGCGTAATATCCATTATTACCGGAGCATACTCTTGCATAACAGGAATTCCTCTAAAATCAACTACCATGTCTTGATAACCAAAGCTGTTGCCACGCTCAATTAACATAACCTGTGAGTTTCCTGAATCTTTCACTTTGTTTACGGCAAATTGCATTGCTTCCGCAGATAAAAATTGACCTTTTTTAATGCTAACAACTTTGTTGGTTTTAGCTGCAGCAACTAATAAGTTAGTTTGTCTACATAAAAAAGCTGGAATTTGAAGAACATCTACATACTCCGCTGCCATTTCTGCCTCATAACTTTCATGAATATCAGTGGTTACTGGAAGGTCAAACTTCTCTCCCACTTCCCTTAAAATTTTCAATGCTTTTTCATCTCCAATTCCTGTAAATGAATCAATTCTAGATCTATTAGCTTTTCGGTATGAACCTTTGAAAATATATGGGATTTTGTATTTATCAGATAAACCAATAATTTTTTCAGCAATTTCCATAGCCATATCTCGGCCTTCTATTGCACAGGGTCCTGCAATTAAAAAGAAATTGCCCGAGTTTGAATGTTTGATTTTTGGTATTTCAGCTATCGTCATAAAGCAAAGTTAGGGATTTATTACTTTTTGAAGCCTACGATTTATTATTG
>JBLIDK010000029.1:0-26586 GCA_047632595.1 Sphingobacteriales bacterium | reverse complement strand
AATTTCTATCTAAAGTCAACGGACGCAAAAACACAAGATATTTTAACCTGTGTTAAAGATGGAGCCTTAGTACAACAGCCTGCAAAATACGTTGGTAAAAGAGGCCGTGAATACCGTTACGGCTTGCCTAATGAAGAATTCTACTTCAAATCCCCGAGGGAAATGAAGGAGCTTTTTGCAGATCAACCTTTGTCCATTGAAAACACCATTAGAATAGCCAATCAAGTTGAAGAATATGAGTTAAAACGGGATGTTTTACTTCCTAAATTTGATATTCCTGAAACTTTTCAAGATGAAGATGAATTTTTAAGGCATTTAACATATGAGGGTGCAGCTAAGCGTTATGAAGAAATAACGGATGAGATTCGAGCGCGAATTGACTTTGAACTAGAAACGATTGCCAAAACCGGTTACCCTGGATACTTCTTGATTGTTCAAGATGTAACAACCAAAGCGCGTGAATTAGGTACTTGGGTTGGACCTGGAAGAGGTTCGGCAGCAGGATCAGCCGTAGCGTATTGTATTGGTATTACAAATGTTGACCCAATAAAGTACGATTTACTATTTGAGCGTTTTTTAAATCCAGATAGAATTTCACTTCCTGATATTGATATTGATTTTGACGATGAGGGAAGAGATAAAGTAATTCAATATGTAATTGATAAGTATGGCGCTTCGCAAGTAGCGCAAATAATTACCTATGGAACAATGGGTGGTAAATCTGCAATAAGAGATACTGCTAGAGTTTTAGATTTACCATTAGATGAAGCAGGACGATTAGCAAAATTAATTCCTAATTCACCACCATCAACAACCTTAGCCAAGATAATCGGTAAATCAGAAGCTGAGCTTAAGAAAAAATTTAGAAGTGATGATATTCCTGGTTTAATAGAACTTCAAAATATTACGAAAGAAGATTCTCCGCGTGGGGAAGTTTTACGTCAAGCTTTTAATGCTGAGGGTGCAGTTAGAAATACTGGAGTACATGCCTGTGGGGTAATTATTGCTCCAGAAGACATTACCAACTTAGTACCAGTTGCTAATGCTAAAGATTCTCAATTACGAGTTACTCAATTTGATAACAACGTAGTTGAAAGTGCAGGTCTTTTAAAAATGGATTTTTTAGGATTAAAAACCTTAACCATTATGAAAGATGCAATTCAGATGATACGGGAACGACATGGCCGGGATATTAACCCAGATGAAATTCCTTTAGATGATGAAACAACATTTAGCTTATTTCAAGATGGAAGCACCTTAGGAATATTCCAATTTGAATCACCTGGGATGAGGAAGTATTTGAAGGAGTTAAAACCAACTAGATTAGAGGATTTAATTGCCATGAATGCTTTATATCGCCCTGGTCCAATGGAATACATTCCAGATTTTATTGATAGAAAACATGGAAGAAGTGCTATTCAATATGATTTAGACGCCATGGAAGAGTTTCTTGAGGAAACTTATGGAATTACCGTCTATCAAGAGCAGGTAATGCTCTTGTCGCAAAAATTAGGAAACTTCACTAAAGGTATGGCCGATTCTCTACGTAAGGGAATGGGTAAAAAGAAGAAAGAGATAATTGACGAGTTAAAACCCGTGTTTTTTGAAGGTTGTGAGGCAAATGGTCATGACTTAAAAATTGTAGAAAAAATATGGAACGATTGGGAAGCATTTGCTAGTTATGCATTTAACAAATCTCACTCAACTTGTTATGCCTATATAGCCTATCAAACAGGCTATCTAAAAGCTAATTATCCAGCAGAATTTATGGCTTCGGTGCTAACGCACAACATGAGTTCAATTGAAAAAATCACCTTTTTTATTGAAGAATGCAGGCAACTAGGTATTGATGTATTAAGTCCCGATGTAAATGAATCTCACAGAGGTTTTTCAGTAAATAAAAACGGCCAAATACGATTTGGTTTAGCTGGTATTAAAGGTGTAGGTGAAAAAGCAATTGAAGAACTAATAATTTGCAGAGACGAGCATGGCTATTTTGAAGATGTTTTTGATTTATGTAAAAAGGTTAATCTAAGGGCTGTAAATAAAAAAACAATGGAGAATTTGTGCAGTGCAGGCGCATTCGATTGTTTTGAGACCTCGCATAGAGCGCAATATTTTGCAACACCAGAAAACGAAAGTATGACTGGTTTAGAGAAAGCAATAAAATATGGTGCAGATTTTAAAGATAACCTAAATGCTACACAGCATAGTTTGTTTGGAGAAAAGCAACTAAGTGAGCTTACTACTCCAATTCTTCCAGAAGCAGAAAAATACGACTTACGAGATAAGTTAAAAGAAGAGAAAAAGTTAATAGGGTTTTATTTAAGTGCCCATCCTCTCGACCCTTATAAATTAGAGGTTCAAAGTTTCACAAGTTGTGGAGTAGGATCCGTAGGTGAAAAACCAGGAGTTTTTAAAGTTGCTGGAATTATTTCAGAAATAGCAATAAGAACAAGTAAGAATGGAAAGGAGTTCGCTTTCTTTAATATTGAAGACTTTGATGGGGTTTTAAAAATTGGGCTTTTTGGAGAAGATTTTTTAAAGTTTAAACATTTTCTTGTAGATGGTTTTCAGTTGTTTTTAAAGTTAGAAGTTAAGCCACGTCCCTATAATGCCAATGAACTTGAAACAAAAGTTAGAAGTATTGAGCTATTAGCAGACATTAGACAGAAATTGACGAAAAGACTTTCATTAACATTGCCTTTAGAAAATGTTGATGATGACTTTATTCAGAAGATACAAGAACTTGTAGAAGAAAATCAAGGGAAATATCCCTTAAAAGTAGTGGTGCTTGATCAAAGTACTAAATTTCAAATTTCCTTAAATGGAGCCAACTGTAAAGTTGATATAAATGATAAATTAATTAAAAAACTAGAAACTTTCCGCGGAGTTAATTACAAGCTTAATTAAAAGGACAAACAATTTGTTTAACTTTGCGTTGATTTTTAAATAAACATATAAAATGGCAAAAGAATTTACTGACTCAAACTTTGATCAAGAAGTTTTAAATAGCGATAAACCAGTATTAGTTGATTTCTGGGCAGAATGGTGTGGACCTTGTAGAATGGTTGGACCAATTGTTGAAGAATTAGCTAAAGAATACGAAGGCAAGGCCGTTGTAGGTAAAGTTAATGTTGACACTAATCCAGGAATTTCTCAAAAATTTGGAATTCGTAACATACCAGCACTTTTAGTATTTAAAAATGGTGAAGTTGTTGACAAGCAAATAGGTGCAGTTCCTAAGTCAGTATTGGCTAGCAAACTTGACGCTCAACTTGCTTAATTAAAACACAAAATATTAAATGCAGGTTTCGACCTGCATTTTTTTTGCCTTTTCGGCACTTTAATTCCGTTAAATTAGTTTTAAAGGTTCATTCAATATTTTACAAATGTCAGGAATAATAAATCTAACAGAAATTGAAGAGTTTCAGAATCTAGAATTTTTGGCAAAGCAAATTGTTGCAGGGTTCATTACAGGCTTACACAAATCTCCATTTCATGGGTTTTCTGTAGAATTTTCTGAACATCGAAATTATAATGCAGGAGAGTCAACAAAAAATATTGATTGGAAATTATATGGTAGATCAGACAAGTTGTTTGTAAAACGGTATGAAGAAGAGACCAACTTACGTTGTCAGTTAGTCTTAGACTGCTCTTCATCTATGTATTATCCTGCTCCAAATTCAGAAAAACTAAAATTTTCAATACTAGCAGCCTCAGCTATAACACAAATTCTAAAATCTCAACGAGATGCTGTTGGGCTTAGTGTTTTTGACGAAGAGTTAAAAACTCACATTCCTGCTAAATCAAACACTAGTCATTTGAAGCGAATTTATGCTGAAATGGAAAGTTTGTTAAATTCAACTCCTACTCTTCAAAAAACTCAATTAGATAAAAACTTACACCTCATTGCCGAAGCCATTCCAAAAAGGTCTATGGTTGTAATTTTTAGTGATTTAATGGGACAGTTTGAAGAAAATGAAGCGCTTTTCGATGCTTTACAGCACCTAAAGCATAATAAACATGAAGTAATAATATTTCATGTTATGGATAAAAAGAGTGAATTTGATTTTGAATTTGAAAATCGTCCCTACTTATTTACAGATTTAGAAACGGGACAAGAGGTAAAAGTTCAACCTCACGATGTTAAAGAATCTTATGTTGCTCGAACTCAAGAAAAAATTAAAGAAATTAAGTTAAAATGCGGTCAATACGGAATTGAATACGTTGAAACCGATATTGTTAAACAATTCAAAGAAGTCTTACTTCCTTGGGTAGTTAAGCGGTCAAAAATGACCTAATTAAGCCTTCTCAGCCAATCGCACTTTATAAGAGGCAATTGTATCACTTAAGTCAAACACAGGGCAATTTGCCTTTTGTTTAACAATACTCATTCCAGCAGCACTTCTATAACCACCTGCACAGTGAATCATTACCGGTTTGGAGGTTGGAATTTCTTCCACTCTTTCTCTTAACTCGGGTAACGGGATATGTATAACATTTTCAAAAATTGGACCTTCTTCAAATTCTCCGTTATTACGAATGTCAACAATAGTGTATTCAGTAGGATTCTCATCGAAATGCTCTAAATCAATTTCATCTTCACTAACCAAATTTGTGGTTAGGTTGGTTGAAACTCCAATTATCATTGATTCATATCCTATCTTAGAAATTTTATCTATTATTTCTTCACCTTGTTCCTTATCAGTAACAATAAGATAAAACTCTTCTTCTGGCCCTAAAATTGAACCTAACCAAGTTTCAAATTTGCCTCCCATCATTAAATTGATAGCATTTTTCACATGTCCTTTTCTAAAATCAGAAGCGGGTCTACAATCAATTACAATAGAATCTACATTTACCTGTTCTGGCTTAATGAATTTCACTTTGTTAACAGAAGAAAAGTAATCTGGTGCTCCTTGTTTGTTCAGCTCAACATCAAACCCAAAATATTTAGGCATAAATGGTTGATCGGCAGTTAATATCTTCACAAATTCCGCTTCACTCATTTCCTGTAAAGCATAATTAGTAAGTTTTTGCTGACCAATTGTACTAACAGTTTCTGAACTTAAGTTTTTACCGCACAATGAGCCAGCTCCGTGAGCAGGATAAACCATACAAGTATCAGGTAATAACATCAACTTATCGCGTAAGCTATGATACATAGCAATTGCTAATTCTTCTTTTTTGGCAGTAATATTTCCGGCAGACTCTCGCAAATCTGGTCTACCTACATCTCCGATAAAAAGAGTATCTCCAGTAAATACACTGTGCTCCACTCCGTTTTCGTCAATTAAAACAAGGCAAATACTATCTGGGGAATGTCCAGGAGTATTGATCGATTTAAGAGTAACATTTCCTAAAGCAATGGAATCACCATCATCAAATCCGATAAAATCAAATTCAGGCTGAATTAACTTGCTTAAATAAATTGGCACCCCATTTTTAGTAGAAATTTCTAAATGACCACTTATAAAGTCGGCATGAGGATGCGTTTCTATTACAGCAATTATGGTAGCATTGTGTTTTTTACAAAATTCATAATACTGCTCAGGGTTTCTTGAAGGATCAATAATTACCGCTTTTGAATCGTTAATAATTGCGTAAGATGCGTGAGCAAGACCTGTGTCGTAAAATTGTTCTATTACCATTTTATTATAATAAAAAAGCCTCCCCCATTTAACAATGAAGAAGGTCTATTGAATTAAACTTTTAGCTAAAATTTATTTCGCTGATTCTTCTTTGGAAGCTGCTCTTGCTTTTGCTTCTGCACTAAGCTTTTCTCTTAATTCAATGCCTTTAACTAAGTCTGCAGGAAGTGATTTTTTCTCTTCACTAGTTGCTTTCTTAATCGAAACATCAGAGTTAACCTTAATTAACACTTTTCTAAGCTTCGCTGTAACCTTATTTCTCTTTCCTTTACGTTCTAATCTTGTAACTGCCATAATATCTGTTTCTTGTGAGGTCGGGAGCGGATTCGAACCGCTGTACAAGGTTTTGCAGACCTCTGCCTAGCCACTCGGCCACCCGACCCTAAAATAGGTCGCAAAAATAGCCAATTTTTATTCTACTTCAAAGGACTATTTTGTCTTATAATTTCTGAACAGATAATTGCACTTGAAATCCCAACATTTAACGACTCCGCTTTTCCAATTTTTTGGATGCTAACTCGCTTATTTACAGACTTTTTTAAATCTTCTCCTAAGCCACTACCTTCATTACCTAAAATTACAATTTCATTGCCATTAAATTTATAATTATAGATGTTATCTCCTCCTAAATCTGCTAATACTAATCTAGAATCATATTTATTGAGCAATTCTTCCATAGAAATCTCGATAAACTCAACCCTAAAAATTGACCCCATGGAAGCTTGAACAACTTTATCGTTGTATTGATCTACACAATTTGGCAGAGCAAATAATTGCGAAACTCCAAACCAATCCAGTGTTCTTAAAATAGTACCTAAGTTGCCTGGGTCTTGAATTCCATCCAAAGCAAAGGTACTTCCCGAAAACAACTTATGCTCTTTCGCCTTATTTTGATAGGCAAGTGCTAATACTCCGTTTGGACACTTTAAAAAACTCAGTTTATTTAATTCCTTTTCATTTATCGTATTTAGTTGAAATTCTGATTTATACGATGTTAAAATAGCTTTATTTGTCTCTATCCAATTCTGAGTCGCATAAATTTCTTTTACTTTGTAGCTTGAACAAATTAATTCATTAACTATCTTATCCCCTTCTACAACAAATAATCCCAATTGGTTGCGGAATTTTTTTTGTTTTAGGGACTTTACTAAGCTTATTTGAGATTTTGAAAGCATACAGTGCAATATTAGTTATTTTCTCTTGTGTTTTAGGAATAATGCTACAATCATGTAGCGTTACTAAAAAACTTGAGGATGATCAGGCACTTGTTTGGAGAGTTAAAATTAAAGCATATAAACAACAAACTGAAGGAGATTCCATTGTTCTTAAAAGAAACAGAAAAGTAGACAAAGAGGAATTTGAATCCTTTGTTCGACAAAAACCAAATAAAAAACTTTTTGGAATACTCCCATTTTCAATTGTTGCTTATCAATTTTTCGACAAAGGAAAACCGAAAAAATTCAAGACTAAATTGAAGAACACCCTTGGAGAACCACCGGTAATTTATAATGAAAGCTTATCTGTTCAGTCTACTAAACAAATTCAAACTTATCTTCAAACCGAGGGCTACTATCAGGCGCAAACCACATTTAATACCAAACGAAAAGGATTAAGTAAAAAGCGAAAGCTTAAAAAGAAGAAAATAGTGGTCACTTATGAGTTAATTAGAAATATACCATATTTGATTAAATCATATACAAACCAAATTGCTGATTTTAAAATTGAACAAATAGTAAATAACACTTCTCAAAATTCGAAAGTAGTAGTTGGTAAAAGATTTGATCAAGACAATATAACCGCTGAACGCGAACGAATTTATAACACAATGAAGAACTCTGGATACTTCAATTTCAGACGACAATATGTTACTTTTTTGATTGACAGTAATAATACTAAAAGATCAATTGATATTAAGCTGGTTATTAGCAACATCGCTGATAGCGTTGCACACAAACCATTCAAAATAAATAATATAACTGTTGAAGTGCTTCCTATATCCGGTGCAGGTTTTGTGACCTCTTATAGTGGTGGAGATACCATGTCATACAATGACATATTATACATAAGTAGGGAGAGTCGTTTTAAGCCCCCTGTTATAATAAATGCAATTGAGTTGGAAACAAACAAAACCTATAGCGCTAAAGACGTAGAGCAAACTTATTCTAGGCTCGGTGCTTTAAACATATTCAAATTCATTAACATTCGTTTTGAAACCGAAGAACATAAAGACACCAGCTACCTCAACACGTTTATTGAATTAATTCCTTCAAAAAAGCTTAATGCCCGCATTGATGGAGAAATCACTTTTAATTCAGGTTATTTTGGACTTGGCTCAAACGTTGGGTTTACTAATAAAAACATTTTTAAAGGTGCAGAAGCGCTAAGTGTTTCTGTTAGGGGTGCATTAGAAAACCAAAGAGATCGAGACAAAATAGAAGAAATAAGAACTCAGAGTTTTAATGTAAGAGAATCACAAATAACTTCAAATCTGACCTTTCCCAAATTCTTTGTTCCTTTTAATGTGACAAATTTTGAGAACATAAGTGGTGAGCAAACTAAGTTTAGTTTTGTTTTTTCGCAAGAAAACCGACCGGAGTATTTTAGGAGAGTAGTGAACAACTCGTATTCTTATGAATGGAGAAGTGGAAAATTTGGCTTTTTCACTATTAGTCCAATTTCAATAAGCTCTGTATCCTCTCAGTTAAGTGCAGAAACCAAAGCTGATCTCGAAAGATTAAATAGTAAAATATTACTTTCAAGTTTTGATTCCCATTCAACCTTGGGTAATAGTTTTTCTTACAACTTTAACAATCAAACAAGAATTGCCAAAGAGTATTCATTTAATATAAAAACATTAGTGCAAAGTGCTGGTTTATTGTTAAATACTATTGCAACTGCAGCAGACGCTCCTCAGAATGAAGAAGGTGTACGAAGCATTAGTGGGCAACGTTATTATCAATATGTTAGACCAGAAATTGAATTTACCGTTTATAACAATTTTTATAGACAAAATACAGTTGTGTATCGCTTAAATACTGGAATTGGTTATGCCTATGGTAATTCAGTTAACCTTCCTTTCGAAAAGCAATTTTTTACTGGGGGTTCAAATAGTGTAAGAGCTTGGAGGTCTAGAACAATTGGTCCTGGTGCATTTAATCAATCTACTGATAGTACTTTAACTAATCAATTTAATTTAGACCAAACTGGAGACGTTAAAATTGAAGCAAACATTGAATATCGTTTTGATTTATTTGGCCCATTAAAAGGAGCCTTATTTTTTGATGCAGGAAATGTTTGGGCTACTAATGAGGATAAAAATGTTCCAGAAAGTGAATTTAGATTTAAAGACTTTTCAAGTGAATTAGCTCTTGGTACAGGCTTAGGCCTACGTATTGACTTTGATTTTTTCATTTTTAGGTTTGATACAGGAATCAGACTTAGAGACCCTCAATTCGCTTCAAATGAACGTTGGGTGGTGAAAAACCTGTTTGACACCAACTTTACTAATCAAAATGGAGTAAAATATCGTTTTATTAATGCCAATTTTGGGATAGGTTATCCGTTCTAATACTAATGCAAAGATTCAAAACTACATCAGTTCTTATTATCCTAGTTGGAATTTTCTTAATTTCAACTAGTCAAAATACCTTTGGTCAATTCGTTCAAAATACCGAAATACTATTTCTAAACCAAAATGGAGACACCATTCAAAATGCACTAGCTGGTGGGTTAAATGCTCCTCAATTTTCAAAAATACACCTTAACCAAGACGACAAAGAAGACCTATTTGTTTTTGATAGAAATGGCAATCAACTAAGCACTTTTTTAAACAGTGGAGATAGTGGAGAGATAAAGTATGAGTTTGCTCCAGAATATATTAGCCGATTTCCAAGTTTAGTAAATTGGGCTTTACTTCGAGATTTTAATTGTGATGGAAAGAAAGATATTTTTTACACCGAAAAATCCGGTCAAATTGCTGTTTACCAAAACACTAGCTCTGGAAATAATTTATCATTTGACTTGGCCTCTGTAGGGCTGAGAGCAGATTACAATGGCTTTGAAGCTTTTATTTACAGCACTAAATCTGATATTCCTTCAATTATTGATTACGATTCTGATGGAGATTTAGATATAGTTACTTTTGAACTAAGCACTGGTTGTGGTGATGCTTTACTCCTATTCAAAAACATGAGCATAGAAAAGTATGGCACCTGTGATTCTCTTGAATTTGTTTTAGAAAATAGATGTTTCGGTGAGTTTAGAGAGTCTCCTACTTCATGCTCTGTAACTTTCAAGGACAACCTTTGTGAATGTGATGAATCTTCAGGTTCTAATTCAGCTCATTCGGGTTCAACACTTCTTCTTTTAGATGCGAATTTTGATTCAAAACTCGATGCATTAATAGGAGATATTGGTTGTTCTAACACCTATCTATTAACCAATACTAGAACAAGTGATAATCCAAAAATGACCGCGATAACCACTAACTTTCCTAGTACCCGGCCCATTGATTTGAGCGTTTTTCCTGCAAGTTTTTACGAGGATATTAATAACGACAACTTAAAAGATTTGCTTGTAGCTCCAAATACAGCAAATGCTTCGGAAAACTTGAATGCCTCGTATTTATACTTAAACTCTAACAACGAATTTATTCATCAAACAGATCAATTTATGATAAATACGATGCTGGATTTTGGTGAAGGCTCCTATCCTACTTTGGTTGACTTAACAGGTGATGGGTTGCAAGATTTAGTTGTAGGAAATAATGGTTATTACCTTAGTGGGGGAAATTTAAAAAGTCAATTAGCTTATTTTAAAAATATTGGTGAAATAAATAACCCGAAATTTCAGTTGGTTAGTTTGGATTTTTTAGGTCTTTCAAATCTTGATTTAAAAGGCCTTTATCCAACATTTGGCGACCTAGATAATGATGGTAATTCAGATTTATTATTAGGGGATTCTGAAGGGAAATTATACTACTATAAGAATACAACTATTGGTAGCAACGTGTCTTTTTCATTAGTAGAAGCAGAACTTCAAGGAATTGATGTTGGACAATTTGCTAGTCCCCACCTTACAGATGTAAATAACGACAACCTTATAGATCTACTAATTGGAAAACTTACTGGTTTTGTAAGTTATTATGAAAACACAGGCACTGCTACCACACCTCAATTTACACTTAAAACCGACACGTTTGCGGGAATCGTTCCTGATGACCCTTTCGGTGAAGATAGGTTGTCCTCTGTTTTCTTGGATAAAACAATTGGCAATGAACGCTTACTATACACAAATAGCAATGGGAAAGTATTTAATTATGAACCTACTATTTCTTCAAAATTAGATGGTAGCTATTCTTTAAAAAGCTCCTTTACTCCCAATAAAGGGGAAAGTATTTCGATTTTTGCAAGTGATTTTGATGGAAATAATTTAACAGACTTACTAATTGGTAATTATAGAGGTGGACTAAGCCTATATATGAATAATCAAATCGCTAATCTGATCAATTATAGGCCATTTACCTCAAATTTTGAAATGTTCCCTAATCCCGCTTCAAATTTTATTAAAATTAAAGTTAAATCCAGTGCTAATTCTATTTTCAAACTATTAAATCTAAATGGGAAAATTTTAGAACAAGGAAATATAATGTCTGAAACTAGTGTTGATTTAAGTAATTACCCAAAAGGATTATATTTAATACAAGTTGTTGATAATGAAAACATCGAAACTAAAAAGCTGCTAATTAATTAATATTATTCTACTTTTAATTTCACTTTCTCTTGCTTTCCTTCTGAAATTATATCCAAAATGTATAACCCATTTGAAATAGACAAGTCAAATTCCTTATTGTTATTATCTAAATATTCTCTATTTAGCTTCTTATATGTTTCTGCTTGAATTGAATCTTCATTAGTTTCTTCAATAATTTGATTTAGCTAATTGATCAACCGAATGTTTTGCCCAAAGCAATAGCCAATACAACCAAAAAGTAATAAACCGACGAGAAATATTTTCTTGAAACAACTATACTAACTGAATCTTGAAGCTGTTTTATGAAGCAGATTTAATTAATTATACTTAAGTTATACATTATAATACAATAGTTTATGCAGGAATAATTATAATTAATTAAACGGATTTGATAGTGCTGGATTATTATTAAATGAACTATCTGAGAACATTAGAATAAACTCCAACAAATCATTTTTTTCCTGTTCTGTTAGTTGCACACCACCATTTGCTACATTTTTCATAAGCGGATCTAAGGTTCTAGAATTTTTTAAACCCTCACTATAAAAATCTATCACTTGCTTTAAAGTTTGAAATCTACCATCATGCATATATGGAGCTGTAAACTCAACGTTTCGCAAAGTTGGTGTTTTAAATTTTCCATCGTCTTCACTGTTTCTAGATATCCTTCCTAATCCGGTACCATCAATAGTTGCATCTAAACCGTTGTTGTGAAAAAGAAAATCTGTACCTAGTATATTTCCATGGCAATGAAAACAATCACCTCGTTCCGAAAAAAATATTTGATAGCCGCTAAACTGACTTTCATTTTCGAATGCTGAACTTTGATTATTTTTAAACACTTCCAGCCTATCTATTTTACTATCTGATGAAAGAATTGTTCGTTCGAACTGTGCTATGGCTTTTGCTATATGTAATTCATTAAAATCGGTCGTGTTAAATGCCTTTTCAAACAATTGGCGATACTTAGTTGAGTTTTTTAGCTTATTTACCACGTTTGACAAAGTTTCATGCATTTCAATTGGGTCTTTTATAGGTCCTAATGCTTGTACTTCTAAAGTAGGGTCTCTTCCATCCCACAAAAATATTGGATTATAAGCCACATTAATCAGCGCGATGGCATTTGTTCTACCAATAGAGTCAAACACACCTAGGTTAAAGCGCAAGGGGCTTGAGAAAGATTTATCAGGATTATGGCATGTGCCGCAAGAAATTGAACTATCCAGCGATAGTATTGGATCATAAAACAACATTCTTCCCAACTCAACACCAGTTTTGGTCATTGGATTATCTTCAGGAATTGTTATAGGTGGAAATCCAACAGGCGCTTCTAAAATATAACTATCAGAATTTGGAACTGAAGTTTCTTTCTGACAAGAAGTCAGAAAAATTATGATTGTAAATAAAACTATATAGAAGCGCATCCGTTAATTAACGATTGCTATTGAATTATTATTATAAACAAAGTAAATAACCCTTGCGAATTAATCGCAAGGTCTATCTAGTTTTATTCTGTTTGCTTCAACGCTAATTCTAATAACCCGTTTAATTGAGAATTCAGTTCTTCTATTTAAAGCTCTACCTTCAAGGTTGTCATCGCCATTTGGCAATACATTAGGTGCAATTGGTCTAGATTCTCCATAACCAACTACTTCTAACAAGTTTTTATTTATTCCTTTTTTAACCATATAGTCTGTTACAGACTTTGCACGTTTCTGACTTAGTTTCAAATTATACAAGTCAGACCCTTTGGTATCTGTATGTGAACTAATTTGAATAACATATTGTGGATTGTTTGTTAATAATCTAACCATACTATCCATAATTATTTTAGTTGACTCTCTTAGCACCGAACTATTAAATTCGTATAGCACATTAGGAATTACAATCGATTTGTTAAGTATAATTTTAGTTAACTTAATATCGGTATTTGGTGCTTTTTTTGGATCAAAAATCATACTAAACGTAACTTGACTTTCATCAGTTAAATAGGAATATTTTTCAGCAACTATTCTGTATTTGATAGAACGATCATATGCGTATTTGAAATATCCTTCAGAATCTGTAAATGTAGAACCAACTATCTTTTTCTTCTCGCAGTCAATTAAAGTGATTTTTGTGCTAGAAATAGGTAGTAAATCATCATTATCCGTAACTCTACCTGTTAAAGGTATTAGTTTGTAAAAAAATATTGTATCAAAATTTATTGTACCAGTTGGTTTCATACCTACTGTAGAAATAAAAGATGTATTATCTTGATACCCACTATTTCTAGCAGTAATATTATAATTCATACCCTCTTCTAATTCTAATAAATATTCTCCTGCATCATTAGTTTCGACAGAAATTAATTCATCTTCTTTATTAGTAGTATCATATAAACTCAGTTTTGCTCCAATCAACAATTCTTTCGTATCAATATCTGCAACAACACCATCTACTGCCAATTGTGGTGCAGTATAGTCATATATTTTATAACAACTCGGTCCACCTAAACAAGTTGAACAGGTGTCTTGTCTATCAGATGCAAAATATCCTTTCAAGTAGTCTACACCTTTGGTAAAATAAGCATCTTGATAACTACTATTAGTTGGATATCCAAGATTAATTGGTTTATCCCATGAACCTGTTTTTCCTTCACTTGAAAAAATATCTAATCCACCCATTCCAACATGACCATTTGAACTGAAATAAAGGTTGCTTGTTAATGTATCGTAAAAAGGTGTTACATCATCTCTTTTTGTGTTAATTGTTTTCCCTAAGTTTTTAGGCTCACCAACAATATCACCAGATTCATTTACATCTACTACCCAAATATCTAATCCACCTTCTCCACCTTCTCTATCAGAAACAAAGAATAATTTATTCTCTTTTTGATACAGGTAAGGCATCATTGTGCGAATATCTTTCTGGTTAACACCTTCTATCTTAACAGGGTTTTTCCAAACGTTATTTTCATTGACTGATTTATAAAGATTGTATTTTCCCGTTTTTGTACCACCTCTCCAAATTGTCATAATAGCAAAGCTCATATCACTTGAAAAAGTTGCACTTGAGACATTAAATTTATTATCAACTTCAAAATCTAATACTAAATTAAAACCTGGAGGTACGGTACTTACATCCAAAGTTGCTATTCTATTAATAAGTGATTCCGCGTATTCTGCTTCTTTCCCTTTAGGAGGAGTAGGACCTTTTACTTTACTTTTAGCAGCATTCTTTAAACTGTCATTAATAGCTTTCTCTTCTTCTGGAGTTATTCGCTCCATAATTTCCAGTAACGAACGGTATTTATCTTCCTCTTCTGGGCTTAATGCTGACTTTTTTCTTTTCTTTTCAATTTTTTTAAGCGCATCCTCATTCTTTTTAACCACTTCAGCACTCATTGTATCTAAAGCACTTAATGGTGAAACCTCCTCGATCTCAACTTCAGTCTTCACCATTAATTCATCAATCATTGGTGCAGTAGTTTCCTCTTCCTTTACTTTCCCCTCATCAATTATTTGTTTGAGCGATTTTGAAGTTTTAGTGGAGTCAACTTCTTTTGGTTCTTCTGATTTAGTCCTTTTTAAGAATGACTTTTCACCAGTCTCTTCTAGCTCTACAGAATTATCAGAATTTATTAAGTTGTTCCTATTTAAACTATCAGTGCTTCTCTTAGATGATTTTGTTTTATTCTTATTAGAGAAAAAACCTTTAGATCTTTCTTCCGTAGTATCAACAGTAATTGGTAAATCTTCGTTAAAATCATTGGTAGTTAAATCATTTACATCAATCAAATCAACCTTTGATGTGGTGTAACTTAATGTCATACCTTTTTCGATCAGAACTGGAGCATAACTACTTCCATTTTCATTAACATTAGCCATTAAATAAGACTGTGCTCTGTCAGGGTTTTTTAAATATTCTATTGCAAACTTGCAACACTTAATACCAAATTTTGCTTCATCAGCTATAAAAGAAGATGTACCAATATTTTTTAAAACGTTATTAAATTCCTCAATAGATCTACCATAATTTCCATTTAATTGAAGTGCTTGTGCATACATCAATGAAGCTTCTGGCAATGCAGGTTCATTTACAGCACTTGCTCTGCCAGCCCAATATTGAAAGTTTTCATAATCGTAAACATTTTTGTAACAAGTAGCTATTTTTAGAGCTCCTAATTGAATATCTTCTAAGGATACTATAGATTCTCCTCGATACGAATTTCCATATGGAAAAATAGATAAATTAGTATCTGGTTTTTCTTCAATAAGCATTTCATAGTAAGTAGCTGTTTGAATATAGTTTCCAGCTTCAAATGCTCTATCAGCTATTTGTTTATAGTCTTGTCTGCTTTGTGAAAAAGAAGTTGAAACTGTAATTATTGCAATAAGCGCTACAAAAAGTGTTTTCGCGTTTTTTACAGACGTGGGCATATTAAATCTCTTTTAAGTTTTACTCTTTTCTTCTTAAGATAAATGATGGAAAGTTCAAATCCATCCTGTCCTACTGCAGACAAATCGGCAAGTGAAGACAAATTAACATCATAACTCAAACCCACTGTAACATCTTGAACTTGAAAACCTAAATTAATTAGGCCTGCTTCGTCAAATCTATATCCTAAACCAAATATTAATGAAGCATCTACTTCTCGGAAAAAATAGTGGCTTAAAACACCAGCCTGTATTACTTCTGAATTTCCTTGTGAACTGTAACTAACGTTTGGTACAAAATCTAAATACTTTGATTTATTAAACTGTACACCAGCAAAACCAACAAATTTTCTTTGTAGAATATTCAAAGCTGAAGCTTCTGAAATAAACTTATTCTTATTCTCAATAATATGATAAAGCGAAAGCCCTGCAAATGGATTAAGACGACCATTAATCCAAGTATCTTGAAAAATGGCACCCAAACTTAAGTCCGGATTAATTACACTTGAATTAGGAACATTTTCAACTTGGTTAAATACCAGATTACCGACATTCAATCCTGATTGAGCTAAACCAGCCATTACACCAACAACAACTTGATATCTTTCATTAGCACCTACTGCAAATGGATAACTACCAGCTAAATCAATTTTAATATTTTCAAACTGACCTTCTGTTGCACGGTTTGCATATAATCCAACACCTACTTTTGAAAACACTTTAGCGTCAGCAGCAAATGAAATATGCTTTATTCCTCCTCCTAGATTTTGATATTGTTGCCTGTAATTTCCGCTAAGGCGAAAAAGACCATTATGTTGTCCCGTTAATGCTGGGTTAATTGAAAGTGGACTTGTATAAAATTGAGTGAATAGTGCATCTTGACTATATACTTCAATTGATAAAAACAAGCACACTAATAGAGAAATCCTATTCATGGGTTTATCTTACTAAATTTATTGTTCCTTTTCTGGAAATGGTTAAATTATCATCCCTCAACGCTTCAATAATGAAGAAATAAGCACCAACTGGCTGCTCGGTTCCGTTAAATAAGCCGTCCCAATCATTAAGCAAATCATTGCTTGCAAATAATTGAACCCCTCTTTTGTTGAAAATAGTAATGTTATATCTTGTGATTCTATCCCCTTCTACATCAAATGTTTCGTTAAGATTATCTCCATTCGGACTAAAAGCATTTGGTAAGATTACATCTGGAGGAGTTCGAGAAGTTATAAAGTCTTCTTTTTTAATAGTATCTAAACAACCACTACTTCCAGTTACAATTAATGTTACCGAAAATAAGCCAGTATCTACATAAAAATGAGTAGGGTTTTGTGCACTAGATCCTGAGGAATTATCACCAAAATCCCAATTCCAACCAATTGAACCAGAGGTATTGTCAAAGAATATAATTCTACCAGATGGTACATCTACACTTTCAGTTGAAGCATTGAAATTAGCATCTGGTTGAGGTAAGATAGCCACATTTACAAATAATGTATCTGATGTTGAGCAACCTGGTTGATCTGCATTAGCTATAAATACTTGAATATCTCCTGTTACATCAGGAAAAAATGAAAATTTATCTTTTCCTAATAACAAAGGTGTACCAGCCCAAGCAACTGAAAAATTATTTATATTAGGAGTTACTCTAAGTGTTACCTGTTGACCTAAACATACTCCTATATCTTTACTTGTGGTAAAAGATGGTTTTACACATTCCACAGAAATACATTCAACAGGTGTTGAAGCGAAGCTGCTGCCACAAGGATTTTCCACAGGAGCAATTGCTCTAACTATCGCTGTTCTTCTATCTCCATCATTTAATCCTCCAACATTATGTGCCAGAGTATCATTTACAGACTGCCAAGTTGAACCAAAATTAAAGCTTATCTCATATCCAATTGCACGTGGAACAGCTTCCCACTCAAATTTCATACTGGTTATTGTAGGAATGCCACACCTAATTACTGGTGTTTCAAGAGGCTTTATAGTATTGATTATTACCGAAACAACTGCACTTGTACAGCCATTTAAAATTGATGCAACAAAATATTGTGTTGTGTCTTTTAAAAGTCCTGTATTAAAAACTTGAGAATTTACAACATTATTAAATATGTCTGTAAATATAAACTCAGAACCAGTAAAACTAGGCGAAGTGGCAACAAGTTGCGTACCTGTATTTAAACATATTACAGTATCACCTGTAACTATAGGTTTAGCGGGAATTGGATTTACATTTACATTAATTTTTATTCTTGGTCTAAATGTAATACATCCTTTAGCTAAGAAGTAAGAAACAGTATCATCTGGAGAAAAAGTAAATGTATTACTAGTTAGAAACGGAGTATCTACATCATCACTAACAAACCAATGGTATTGGTCCAAAGTGTCATTACTTGAAGCAATATAGGTTAAGGTTTCTCCATTACATATTGTTGTATCTTTATTTAAGTTTAATTCGATTTTAAAGTTTTCTCTAGAAGAACGATGAATATTTAATGTTGTAACTCCAAGACCATTAAGTGTAATACTTACTGCATTAAAATCACTTTGAGGAACAACTACCACTCTAGTTAAATTAGAATTGATTATTGCAAAAGTAATTTCAGCTGGTTCAGAATCTCCATTTGAAACACTGTCTAAAAATGTTTCTACCAGCACTCCTTGTAAATTCGAGTCGTTGGGAATAATTGGATTTTCAAGTAATATAAATATAGAATCTCCAGCGCAACCGCTATTCTCAAATTCCAAAAGTTGGCTAACGGTTCCAAAAGGTACCTGCCCTAGAATTCTTAATTCCGAAAATGTCATTATGTCACTTCCTAATGCATTTTCAGGATTTACAACTTGACAACCGATACAAAAACCACCGCCATCATCTACAAAAGTGTAAGTGGTTGATGCGTATTGCACATCTTGTGCAAATCCAATAATTGTTTGGACTAATAATGCTGATACTAATAATATTTTTTTCATAATCATAAGTTAAGGAGATACAAAGATAACAATAATTTTTGTCTCAGACAATTCATTTGATGAATATGATTTTATATATTTCAATCACTAGTATCCGATAAAACTTTTTTAGTTCTTTGGTTTTGTACAACAAAATCACATGAATAAAAGTAAGCACTTTTTGGACAGTCCGTTTTCGGATAGCTGATTTAATTAATTGATACAAATCTGATAAGCATAATTCGGATCATTACACGAAGAAATTCAATACCTCTGACCACTTAATAAGTATGCAGTTTTCATCATTTGCTCATTGTTCCTCACTGCGAGAAGTTGCAGGCACAATGCTAGGTTTGAAATGGAAAATAGCCAATTTTCAGTTAAAAAACATTCCACACAAAAGCACTTTGAGTGATGCTAATGTTAGACAGAGTCACTAAGTTTTCCAATAAATCTATTCTTCACTCTATAAATCATACCAACCTATTATCTCGGACAGCGACAGCAACACAGCTGGGGAAAAAGATTGAAAATTATTGATTCAAGCACTATTTCATTGTTTAAAGCCATTTTGACTTGTATTGGAAGAGGGCCTTCAAATGGTAAACGAAAGGGGGTGGGGGATAAAAGTCCATACACAAATTAATCTCCAGGAAAATGTTCCAAAAATCATTTGGTTTTCCGCAGCAACTACCCACGATAAGAAATTCCTGAAACATATACAACTGGAAAAAGGAAAAATTGCCGTATTTGATAAAGAATACAATGATTACAAGACCTTTGATGAGTTAGTTAGCTTCTGTAGATTGCATCTCTTTAACTACATCCATCTGATGAAGTTTTTGGAGAACCTAGAGAAAGATTGGCTTAAAGAATAGGACCCGACTTCAACTGCATTTTAATACCGCTTAAACTGAGGGCGATTATAGGAGTCAATATCAGTGAAATCAACACTTGTAGGATCTAAATTGATTAATTTCTATTTTTATCGAACACTAGTGATTTCATATGCTTGTTAATCAATATTTTTTTGCTCAAAATGTATTAAAAGACTAAAAACCAAAACCAAAACCAATTCTTATAATGGGATTTGGGTAAGGTGTATAGGTACTTGGAGTTAAATTATAAAGCAAAACTATATTGGTGGATAAGTTTCCAAATTGTTGCCTTAATCCCGCTCCAATGAACGTACTTGTTACTGGCACTCTATATTTTTCTGAGAACTGAATATCAAAAAGTTGAATACTTAGTTGCTCAACTTCCATTTGTGCATAAATTGTTGATGTGATAAAATATCTAGTGAAGGCTCCGCCACCAAAATGATTGAAAGAAAAATCACCAAATTGCTCATAGATATACAAAGCGGTAGGACCAGCAGAGAATTTCTTAGTGAAATTATACCCCACCTTTGGATTAAGTAAAACATATACAATATTAGTAGGACCAATCCTTGTAAAACCTCCACCCAAATTTCCTTCAACGTATAATCGATCTATAAATGCCGGTTTACTTTTAGTTTTTGAAGCTTCCACAAATTGAGAATGAGCCTGCACGAAACAAATTAGCACCAATATAAAAGTTGATATTTTTTTCATTTAGAACAAAATTAGATAAAATAAACGGCCTTACTATAAATCGCAAGACCGTTCGCCTTGAAAAGTTTATTCCTTAGCTAATTTTAATGGTTTTCTTTTTTACCACGCTTTCCTCCTTTTTAGGAACAATTACGGTTAAGATTCCATCTTTATAACTAGCGGATATGTTTTCTCCATCAGCAACTTCTGGTAGGTTAAAGAACCTATTAAATGACGAAAAAGAAAATTCTCGTTTATTGAATTTTTTATCTGCATCATTTTCTTTTTTACTCCCGCTAATCTCTAAATTATCACCTTCAATATGAAGTGAGAAATCAGATTTAGAATACCCTGGAACTGCTAAATCCAATATATAGCTAGTATTTGTTTCTTCAACATTTACCAGTGGGGTTTTGCGTGGATTACTTGAACCTGCCATTGAGTCACCAAAAAAATCGTTTAATATATCATTAAATAATGGTGAACTATACCTTACACTTGATCTTAATGGGTTCATCGGATTTGTATTTCCGTTTCTAAATTTTACTAAAGTCATGTCTATATTTATTTTGGTTAAACAATTGATTTTAGCAAGTATTTATCAATTTTAAGACCAAAGGATAAAATATGAAATATAGTCAGAATAAACTGTCTTTATGACAGTTATAAAGTATTTTTAATGACTTTTTGGCGTATCAAGTCCAGATCTTTCCTGGATTTAATATGCCTTTTGGGTCGAATACTTTCTTAATCTCTTTAAACAAATGCAAGTGCTGTTGACTAAAAAAGATTGGCATAAATTCTTTTTGAACTAAGCCAATTCCATGCTCACCACTTATGGTACCTTTTAGTTCCTTTATCAAAGTGAAAAGTTCTTTAATCCCATCAATTAGCTCATTATTCCAAAAGTCATCACTTAAATCTCCTTTAACAATATTTATATGAAGATTCCCGTCTCCCGCGTGTCCATAACAAACCGATTTAAAACCAAAACGATTTCCAATCTCTTTAACTCCTGCAAGTAACTTTGGAAGTTCGGCTCTTGGAACAACTGCATCTTCTTCTTTATACACTGAATTTGATTTTACTGCTTCTGCTACATTTCTTCTTAAACTCCACAAATCATTTTTCTGAGTCGCAGTATCAGCAAATAATATGTTTTTACAGCCATATTTTTCCAAAACTGCAGTAATTCCTTCGCAATCTGAAAACAATACAGATTCATCATTGCCATCTACTTCTATCAATAGATAAGCTTCAGTTCCATCTTCTAAGTCAAAAGTGCTGTTCGTATATTTTTTCGCCCAAACAATAGCATCCTTTTCCATAAACTCCATTGCCGAAGGAATATATCCATGACGAAAAACATCAGATACAGCTGAACAAGCTCCCTCAATGTCTTTGAAACTTGCCATTAATAATAAATCTTTTTTAGGATGAGGAATAAGCCTGAAAACTATTGCGGTAATTACTCCTAAAGTTCCTTCACTCCCAATTATAAGCTGAGTCAAATTGTACCCTGTAGCATTCTTTAAAACATTAGCTCCTGTCCAAATCAACTCGCCATTCATTAAGGCAATCTGAATATTTAATACATAATCTTTTGTTGTTCCGTATTTAACTGCTTTGGGCCCTCCAGCCGATTCACTTAAGTTGCCTCCTAAAAAACAAGAACCTCTGCTTGAAGGATCTGGTGGATAGAATAATCCATGTTCTTTTACTGCTTCTTGAAAGACTTGTGTAATTACGCCTGGCTGCACCGTAGCTTGTAGGTTTCGAGTATCTATTTCTATAATTTTGTTCAGCCTTGAGGTATCCAAGACCACTCCACCATTTACAGCCAAAGCACCCCCACTCAAACCAGTACCTGCTCCTCTAGGTGTAACCTTTAAGTTATTATTGTTACAATATTTTAATAAATCGGCTACTATTTGCGCGTTTTCTGGACGCGCAACAACATCTGGCTTAAAGACCAAATCTTCGGTTTCATCTTTCGAATGACTTTCAATAATATCTCCGTCAATGAAAACATTACCTTCTCCAACAATTTTTATTAATTGTTCAAAATGCTGAGTTACATTCATTTTTTATAGCTTTTTGTACACGATACAGAAGTACTACCAACTGTTCCACTTAATGGTGGCGATAATTTATTTACTAAGATGTAAATCAATTTCACTTCGCTAAATTGTCGATGAATTTCTTCGATGATTTTGTGCATTAAAGTTTCTAGTAGTTTTTGAGGAAATTTCATATTTGATTGAATTATTTCATAAAGTACTTCATAGTTCACCACTCCATCTAAATTATCTGCTTCATTTAATTCAGATTCTATATCAACCTTTAAAAACACCTCAAACTCACCACCCACAAGCCTTTCGGCAGGATAATAACCATGGTAAGCAAAAAATTTTGCACCTTCAATATGAATTGTATAGCTCATTTCGCTAAAATACAATGTAGAGAGTTATACCTTTGCATCCAATTATTAAATAATACAAATGGCTAAGACAGATTTATACGAGCAACCAGATTATTACTTGGTAGATGAATTATTAACCGATGAGCACAAACTTATTCGTGACTCTATCAGAACTTGGGTTAAAAAAGAACTAAGTCCAATAATCGAAGACTGTGCGCAAAGAGCAGAATTTCCAAAACATATAATAAAGCAACTTGGAGATATTGGTGCATTTGGACCAACAATTCCAACAAAGTATGGCGGTGGCGGTATGGATTACATTAGTTATGGTTTAATAATGCAAGAACTTGAACGTTGCGATTCAGGAATTAGATCTACTGCATCTGTTCAGGGTTCATTAGTAATGTATCCTATTTATGCTTTTGGAACTGAAGAGCAAAAAATGAAATTTCTTCCAAAACTTGCAAGTGGTGAATTTATGGGATGCTTTGGATTAACAGAACCTAATCATGGTTCAAATCCAGACGGTATGGAAACTACCATTAGAGAAGAAAATGATCATTATGTTCTTAATGGTGCTAAAATGTGGATTTCAAATTCACCTTTTGCAGATATAGCTGTAGTTTGGGCTAAAGATGAAACGGGAACAATTAGAGGATTAATTGTTGAACGTGGAATGGAAGGATTTACAACTCCTGAAACTCACGGAAAATGGTCACTACGAGCTTCAGCAACTGGCGAATTAGTATTTGACAATGTTAAAATTCCTAAAGAAAATATTTTTCCAGATATAAAGGGGTTGAAAGGTCCTCTTTCTTGCTTAAATCAAGCTAGGTATGGCATTAGCTGGGGAGCTTTAGGAGCTGCAATGGATTGTTATGATACTGCGCTTAGATACAGTAAAGAACGTGTTCAATTCGGAAGACCAATTGGAGGTTTCCAACTTCAACAAAAAAAGTTGGCTGAAATGATTACTGAAATTACCAAAGCACAATTACTTGTTTGGCGATTAGGTGTTTTGAAAAATGATGACAGAGCTACTCCTGCGCAAATTTCAATGTCAAAAAGAAATAGTGTGGAAATTGCATTAAAGATTTCTAGAGAAGCCAGACAAATGTTAGGTGGAATGGGAATTACTGGAGAATACCCAATTATGCGTCACATGATGAATCTAGAGTCGGTGGTGACCTATGAAGGAACTCACGACATTCATTTACTTATTACAGGAATGGATGTAACTGGAATAAACGCTTTTAGTTAAAGGTCGTTTTTCCAATAACTTTTAGGCAAATCACGCAAGTTATACCTGTTACTCATAACTTCACCATAGGCACCAGTGCTTCTTATTGCAATTAAATCACCCCGTTCGGTCATTGGCAATCTTACTGCTTTTCCAAATGAATCAGAGGTTTCACAAATAGGCCCAACGACATCATATTTATTTATGACAGTTGGGTCTAATGCCGCTTTACTAATGTTTTCTATTTTATGATAAGCACCGTATAATGCGGGTCTCAGTAATTCAGTCATACCCGCATCAACTATTGCGAAATTTACATCAACGCCTTTTTTAACGTAAAGAGTTTTACAAATAAGACTAGAACATTGAGCTACTAAGGCTCTTCCCAACTCAAAATGCACCTCTTGACCTGGTATTTTATCCAAAAAACGATCAAAAATAGTGAAAAACTCTTCAAAATTTGGCTCGGAGAGATCGTCTGGGTTTTCGTAGCTTACTCCTAATCCTCCACCAACATTAACAATTGGTAAATTAATATTTCGATCTGTGAAAAAACGTTGAATTTGATTTACTCGATTACAAAGGTTTTTAAATACGGTTAAGTCAGTTACTTGAGAACCTATATGAAAATGCAAGCCTAAAAGTTTAATATTATCACATTTAGCAATAGTTTTAACCAATTCATCTAGGTCGTTTGTACTTATACCAAACTTATTTTCATCAAGTCCTGTAGTAATGTATTTATGTGTTTTCGCATTCACATTAGGATTTATCCTTGCAGCTATACTAGCTATTTTATTATTCTTTTTAGCCAAATGGTTAATTACTAAAATCTCTTCTAGCGACTCAACATTGAAAGCAAAAATATCCAAACTTAATCCTAATTCTATTTCCCAATCACTCTTACCAACACCGGCAAAAACAATGTCTTTTGGCTTAAATCCATTTTCTATTGCACAAGTAATTTCATTTCCACCTACACAATCAGCCCCAAAACCATGTTTTAACATAGATCTTAATATTGTTGGCTGAACATTGGCTTTAAAAGCATAATGCACATGAAATTTATGCTTTTTTGCTTCACTTGATGCTAAATTTAATACGTGTTCAAGTATATCGTTATCGTAATAATAAAACGGGGTATTAAGACTTGAAAATTTGTTTAATAATTCGGTCGTAAACATCTTATTTGAATTAAATTGGAAATAAACTTTCGTGAAGAGTGTTTAGCGCCTCATTTTTAGAACTGGTCTTTATTAATACCGTAAAATTATTATCACTCCCACCATATGAAATCATCCTTATTGGGATATCTTTCAATGCATTTGAAATTTGTGCGGCAAGCCCGTTTTTGTTTCTATTTAAATCTCCAACAATGCATATTATAGAAAAGTTATCTTCAACTTCCACTATACCATATTGTTCTAGTTCTTTGGTTATTTCCTTTACATAGGTTAAGTCATCTATTGTAACCGAAACTGAAACCTCGGATGTAGTAATTAGGTCAATGGAGGTTTTGTAGCGTTCAAAAACTTCAAAAACCTTCCGTAAAAAACCATATGCTAAAAGCATTCTACTCGACTTTACACGAACTGAACTAATGTTATCTTTTGCGGCAATAGCTCTAATACGCTTTTCAGAAGCTTCAGAATTAATTAATGTTCCTTTCTTATGAGGCTCTAAAGTATTTAATAATAGTACTGGAATATTTGCTCTTTTTGCAGGAATAATACTTTGAGGATGTAATATTTTGGCTCCGAAATAAGCTAACTCTGCTGCATCATCAAAATTTAGCTTTTCAATAGGTGTAGTATCTTTAACCACCCTGGGGTCGTTATTATGCATTCCATTAATATCTGTCCAAATTTGAATTTCTTTAGCATTTATTGCAGCCCCAATAATTGAAGCTGTATAATCGCTTCCACCTCTTTTAAGATTATCTATTTCTCCAAAAGCATTTCTGCATATATAACCTTGTGTAATTAATATTTTATTGAAGTTGTTTTTGATGTAGGGTTCGATGTTAGTCTTAATATATTCAATATTAGGTTCTAAGCTTTCGTCAATTCGCATAAAATCTAAGGCCGATATTAGTGCTGAATTAATTCCTTTTTCCTCCGCCAATAATTGAAACAAAGCGGTTGACAGCAACTCACCTTTAGCTAAAATTTGCTTCTTTTCGTGAATTGTGAATAAATCTTTAGTGATTTCAATGAGTTGTAAGAAATGTTCTTCGCAAATTAACCCAGCCTTTTCCTTTATTTCTTTAGTTGAAAAAAGCTCTTCTATATAGTTAGTATAGATTTTTTTTAATTCTGAGATTAACAATATTGCATCCTCTTTTCTTTCTTCGTATAAAGAAGATGCTATAGACTCTAACGTATTAGTTGTGCCAGCAATTGCAGATAAAACTACAATAGTACTTGAGTCTTTTTGAACAATCTCAAACACTGAAAGCATCCTTTTAGGTGTTCCCAAAGAAGTACCGCCAAATTTTTTTACAATCATTAAATTAATTCTTATAAATGTAAAAGTATGAATAGAATGCCGTTTATTGTGGTGTTTCAGCTTT